>CAXTPM010000141.1:0-4423 GCA_964245865.1 uncultured Fimbriiglobus sp.
GCCGAACCTCGTGCGCCTCATGGTCGGGCGCGAGCTGAAGTCGCTCTTCCCACGCTCCGGCCGAGACGCGGCCGCGGGTTCGCCCAAGCCGGTGCGGCTGAAACTCGAAGGCGTCCGCTACGCCGGCGACCGGGGGCACCCGATCGACCTGGAGTTGCGCGGCGGCGAGGTCTTCGGCCTCGGCGGGCTAGTGGGAGCGGGCCGCACCGAACTCGCCGAGGCGGTGTTCGGCCTGCGGCCGCTGACCGCCGGCACGGTGTCGGTGGACGGCGTGCCCGCCGACATCGCCACGGTGCGCGACGCGGTGCGGGTGGGTCTGGCGCTCGCCCCAGAAGACCGGCGTTTGCACGGGCTGCACCTGACCGCGAGCGTCGGGCGCAATCTGAGCCTGCCCAACCTGGGGCGGCTCGGCCGGCTGTTCGGCTGGGTCGATGCGGCGTCGGAGCGGCAGTTGCACGCCGAGTCGATCCGCCGCTTGGCGGTGAAGACCCCCTCGGCGAATCAAGCGGTGGGGCTACTTTCGGGCGGCAACCAGCAGAAAGTTGTGTTCGGCAAGTGGCTCGCGCGCTCGCCGAAGGTGCTGATCCTGGACGAGCCGACGCGCGGCGTCGATGTCGGGGCGAAGGCCGAGATTTACGCCATTATCGACGAACTCTGCGCCGCCGGGGTCGCGGTGTGGGTGATTTCGAGCGACCTCGAAGAACTGCTCGGCGTCTCCGACCGGATCGGCGTGCTGCACGAGGGACGCCTCGCCGGGATACTCGACCGGGCCGGGGCGACCGAGGAGCGGGTGATGGCGCTGGCGACCGGCGTGGGCGAATCGGCAACTGCGGGGCACTCGGCATGAAGCGGATCGCGGGCGTCCTGCTGTTACTCGTGGCGATGTACGCGGCGCTCTTCGCGGCCGACCCCAACGCCGGCGAGGCGGGTAACCTCATCGCGGTGGCCAACCGCCAGGGGTACCTCGGCGTGCTCACCCTCGGGGCGGGCTTGCTGATTTTGTCGGGGGCTATCGATCTCTCGATGGGGTCGGTGGTCGCGCTCGGGGCGGTGACGTTCGCGCTTCTGCTCAAGCGCGGCGTGAACCCTTACGCGGCGGTGGTCGCCACGGTGTCGCTGGGCGCGGCGGTCGGCCTGGTCCACGGCGCCTTGGTGCGGGGCTTGCGGCTCCAGGCGTTTTTGGTCACGCTCTGCGGCATGTTCGTCTGGCGCGGCGCCGCGCGCCTGCTCACCGGCGGGGGGGAGGTCGGTCTGAGTGAGTCGCTGGCGAAGCACCCCGAGTCGGCGGCGGCGGTGGCGCGGTTGCAGTGGTTCTTGGTCGGCCTCAACGAACGGGAGAAGCTCGTCTACCCCGCGATGCTCGCGGCGTTCGGCGTGATCGCCCTCGTTCTCGGGCTAGTGCTGCACCGCACCGCCCACGGCCGCTACTGGTACGCCATCGGCTCCTCGGAGGCCGCGGCCGAGTACGCGGGTGTGAAGGTCGCCCGCTACCGCGTCTGGCCGTTCGTGATCTCCTCGGCCCTCTCGGCACTCTGCGGCGTGCTGTTGATTCTCGAACAGGGGACCGCGAAGTCGGACAACGCGGCGGTCGGCAGCGAGCTGTTCGCCATCACCGGCGCGGTACTTGGCGGCGTGGGGCTGCGCGGCGGCGAGGGGTCGGTGCTCGGCATGGCGCTGGGCGCGGCCGTCCTGCCCCTGCTCCAGAACCTGGTGATTTTCTACGGCATCGGCGACAACTCGATCCCCGTGGTGGTCGGGCTGACGCTGCTCTTGGGCAGCGTGGCCGACGAGCAGATTCGCCGGCGCGAGGCGCGGCGGCGCGGGTAGTGCAGCAGCGGGGCCGAAAGCCCGCCCTGCTTCCGCTCCGCGCTCCGACATCCGCGATCCGAGATTCCCCAAATGCTCCCGCTCCGCACCCTCGGCGACGGCCTCGCCGTCAGCGCCCTCGGCCTCGGCTGCATGGGCTTCAGCCAGTCGTATGGCCGGGCCACCGACGAGGACGCGATCCGGGTGATCCGCCGGGCGCTCGACCTGGGGGTGACGCACCTCGACACGGCCGAAGTTTACGGGCCGCACGTCAACGAGGTGCTGGTCGGCAGGGCCATCGCCGGGCGGCGCGCCGAGGTGACGGTGGCGACGAAGTTCGGCTTCCGCTACACCCTGGGGGCGAGCGGCATTGGGGCGATCACGGGGGTCGATGGCAGCCCCGAGAACGTGCGCCGGGCGTGCGAGGAGTCGCTGAGGCGGCTGAACGTCGAGGCCATCGACCTGTACTACCAGCACCGCGTGGACCCTAGCGTGCCGATCGAGGAGACCGTCGGGGCGATGGCCGAACTCGTGCGCGCGGGCAAGGTGCGGCACCTCGGACTCTCGGAGTGCGGGGCGGCGACCCTGCGCCGGGCGTGCGCGGTCCACCCGATCGCGGCGCTCCAGAGCGAGTATTCGCTGTGGGAGCGCGCCATCGAGCGCGAGATTTTGCCGGCGTGCCGGGAACTCGGCGTCGGGCTAGTGCCGTACAGCCCGCTGGGGCGGGGCTTCCTCACGGGGCAAATCACGCGGTTCGAGGACTTGGCCCCCGACGACTACCGCCGGGGCGACCCGCGCTTCCAGGGCGGGAACTTCGCCAAGAACTTGGAACTCGTAGCGAAGGTCAACGAGGTGGCGGCGCGGCACGCGGCGACCGCCGGGCAGGTGGCGCTGGCGTGGCTGCTGCACCAAGGGCCGGACGTGGCGCCGATTCCGGGGACCAAGCGGCTGGCCACCCTGGAGGAGAACGCAGCGGCGGACCTGATGCTGGGCGAGTCGGAGTTGGCCGAACTCGGCGCCCTCGCACCCCTGACCGCCGGGCCGCGCTACACCCCGGAGCGGCAGGCGATGACGGGGCTTTAGTGCGCGGCGCGGCCGGGGGGCACGCCGGCGCGGCTACTTCGGCGGGTCCAGCGGGGCGATCGTCACGTCGCCCAACTCTGTCGTCTCGCCGGGCCGGACCCGCACCGACCGGCCCGTCGGCGGGCCAGCCATCACGCCCTTGGGGTGGGCCGTCACCCACTTGTACGACGCGCCGGGGATCAGCGAGGGGAACACGACTACGCCGTCTTGGTCGGGTGCGAGTTTCTCGTACCGGCCGGGATCGAGTTGGTACGCGCGCCGGCCGTAGTAGAAGTCTTGCGGGAACGGCTGCTGCCTTTCCCACTCTGTCTCACGAAACCCGAGCGTAAGGGCGGTCAGGAATTGGACGGCCATGAGACCGTCCGCGGGCTTCTTGCCCGAATTGACGAACCGCACGCGGGCCGAGCCGCACGGTTCGAGCACGACGTGCAGCGGCTTACCGGCCTGTCCCGCCGGGTCGAACCGCACCGTCGCGCCCCACTGGTGTTCGGCGTCGAAGAAGTACAGTTCGCTCGGGGCCGAGGGGTCGCACGCCCCGACGGAGAACTTGCCGTCCTGGATCGGCCGGTCCCACGCCTCCGAGCCGAGGAATTGGTAGGCGTGCGTGTGCAACGGCGTAGTCGTGAAAACAACCGCCTTGCGCACCGCCTCGCCCTTCGGGCCGACCACCGTGCCTTCAGCCCTCACACCGCGAGTCAGCGGGATGTCGAGGGTGAGTCCCTTCGCGTCCCGCTTCGTCACGACTTTGGCGACGCCCTCGACCATCGACCACCACGGGCCGGGCTTGCCGGCCATGATCTCGCCGAACGACGTGATTTGCATCACATACGACGAGTCCGGCGCCTTCACGAGAACCACGCCCGATTCGCCGGCCGGCACGGGCTGCTCGAACGAGCCGTCGGCAGCCGAGTAGCGGTAGTGGTACTCGTTCGACCAGTACATACGGTGCGCGTCGTCGCTGCTCATCGTCCTCGGCTTCTCGCGGTTGAGGATGTAGACGTAGCTCGCGTTCGCCACCGGCTTGCCGGTCCCCGCTTCGATGATCTTACCGCGCACGAGGATGCCGGCGGGCATCACCACCGGCAGCGTGACTTCGAGCGTGCCCTTGGGCACTTCGACGGGGCCGGCCGACCAGTCGGGGCACGGCGTGCCCGGCGGGGCGAAGGCGTACACGTGAACGCGATCCGCCCACGGGCCGCAGCGCACCCGGTAGCGGCCCTGCTCATCCGTCTGGACCCAGATCGCTTGGCTGTGCGAGTCGGCCGCGAGTGTGATGTCGGCGAACGTCACGCCGACCCAGGCTTTCGAGAGCGGCGCGCCGGTGTCCTTGCGGGTGACGGTGCCGGACACATACACTGGCGCCGAGAGCCTGATTTCGACCGGCGTTTCGGCACCGCCTTTCAGCGGAATGATGCCCTCCTTGTGGCGAAGTCCGACCACAAGTGTGCCGCGCTCGTACAGGGCGAAGCGCTCGTCGTCGATGCGAACCCACAGCGTGGCCGCACCGGCGAGCGTGGCTCGCTCGAATCCCATC
>CAXTPM010000141.1:4433-8403 GCA_964245865.1 uncultured Fimbriiglobus sp.
GGGGACGCCGCGTAGCTCGAACGCCCCGTCATCGGCCGTTGTGGCGGTGAGCGGCCGCAGCACCTCGCCGGGGCGCGGCGAGCCGAACCAGTCGATGGCGAACGCCTCGGAAATCAGGCAGCGCACCTCGATCGTCACCCGCCCGGCCGGCTTGCCGTCGGGGCCGACGACTTTGCCGCGCACCACGCGCTCGGCGGGCAGTGTAACCTTGCCGATATCCAAAGTTTTGGCGTCGGGGTCGATGTCGATGAACTTCGTGCCGTGGCCGGGCGCGACGACGCAGAGTTGGTGCCGGGCTTCGGCCATCGTGCGGGACTCGAACGAGAACGCGCCCCGCGCGTCCGCGACGCCCCGAGCGAGTTCCAGGCTCGGCACCTTCGGGAACGGGTTGTTCTGCCGCTGGAAGCCGAAGACGAACAGCCGCGCGCCGGGGACGGGTCGCCCCTGGGCGTCGGCGACGACGCCGGACACGGCGAGTGTCTCCGGGCGGTGCTTGTAGCGGGCGACGGCCGGGTGGTCCCCGCCCTCGGGGAGCGGGGCCGGCGCCGCAGGCGGCGGGGCGTGCAACGCCGCGGCGGCGACCAGGGCGAGTAGAGCGGGCACGGGGTAGCCCTCGCGGGGACTGCGAATCGCGCGGCGACGTGCCGCAGTGGTGTACTAGTCACCCGTCACGGCGACGACTAGCTGGGCGGCGCGGTTTTTTCTCGCCGGCGACTCGGAAGGGCGAACCGGGCGGCGCGCCGTATCCTTCCCGCGCCGACTCGGGCCGTGTAAGATTGCCCGCCGGGGCGGTATTGCCCCCGTCGGCCGATTCGCACGCCGGGCGCGGGAAAATCGCGCGGAGTGGTATGAAACCCGCAGGGATGAAGGGCGCTGCCGCCGGCGACCCCGAAAGGAACCTTCGACGATGATCGCCCCCCCGCCCGCCCCCGCACTTCCGACCGCCGCCCCGCCCCACGTCCCCGGCGCCCCGCCGGCCAACCCGCAGATGACCCGGCGCGCCGGCCGCACCGCCAGTCTGCCGAGCTATGTTTTTCACCCCACGTTCGCCACGGCTGATGCTCGGCGCGAGTTCGACCCCGCCGAACTGCTGGATTCGCCCGACAACTTCGACGACCGCTACATGCCCGACGACGTGACCCGCGACCACGCCCGGCGGATGCACTACTGCGCCCACCGCATGCACGTGGCCCGCACCGGCTCGGAACTCGCCCGCTGGACGAAGGCGTACCACAGCCTGCGCGACCTGATCGTCCTGGGCAACCGCAAGCTCATCTATCGCGCAGTCCGCCGCCGCATGGCGACCCAGAGCCGCGCCGATGATATGATCGGCGACTGTCACATTGTTCTCATCCAGGCCGTCGCGGCCTACAACCCCTGGCTCGGCATCCGCTTCTCGACCTACGCCTACACCTGCCTCGTGCGGGCACTGTCACGCCTGAGTCAGCGGCTCTCGACCGACTGGTTGGCGCGGTCGATGTCGCTCGAGTCGCTCCCCGACGGCGAGCCGCGCGGCCGGATGCCGTCGTCCGAGACTGGCGGGCACGGCATGGTGCGAATTGACGAGTACCTGCGCGACGACCACCCGCTTCTGAGCTTCCGCGAGAAGATGATCCTCGCCAAGCGCTTCTCGATGGGCGACGACCCCGCCAACCAGACGCTCGAAAAGGTCGGCAAGGCGCTCGGCCTTTCCAAAGAGCGCGTGCGGCAGGTGCAGGCGTCGGCTCTCGGCAAGCTGCGCCGGGCGCTCGTCACCCCGGCCGGGTCGCCCGCGCCGGTGGCGTAGTCCGTCCCCGGCGTCCCGGCGGGAGTTGTTCATGACCGCATTGACGCCCGACGATGCCCTGGCGCTCGCCGAGGACTGGCTGGTCGCGGAGGTTCCCGGCCGGGTGGCGTCGCTGCCGATCGCCGGGCCGGTCTACTGCTTGCGCGTCTGGTACAACGACGACAGTAGCGAATCCGCGTCGCTTTTGGTCTGCCCGGACGCCCACCGCCGCCGGGCACTCGCCGCGAAGGGTGATTCCGCCCCGCATTTCCTGTGGTGCGCCGACGAACTGACCGGCGACTCGGCGAGCGCGTACACAATTCGGCTGCGGGACGCGCGGCTCGCCGAACTCATGGCCCAGTGGTTCGACCGGCCGACAACCGGCGACGAGGCGGTCGATCTGGCCCCGCTGCGGGCGATGGTTCAGCGGGCCGCGGCGCGACTGGGCGCCCTCGACTGGGCGCGCCACATCCCTGCGACCGACGACTTCGTGGTGTTCGCGGCAGACGGCACGCACGTTTTTTGCGACGACTACGGCGAACTCACCGCGAGCGTCCCGCCGGAGCGCGTCGAACTCCTGCGATCGCGAGGGTTTCTCGGTGCCGCGCAGTGGTACCGCCTCAGCGACGCGTAACCCTCCGGTTGGGGAGTTGACTCGTGCGCGCTGTCGTCGTCATTCCCGCCCGGTATGCCTCCAGTCGGTTGCCGGGCAAGCCGCTGCTCGCCGAGACCGGCAAGCCGCTCATCCGGCACGCGGTCGAATCGGCCCAGGCGGCTCCCGGCGTCGAGCGCGTGATTGTCGCCACCGATGACGAGCGCGTCGCCGAGTGCGTACGCGGCTTCGGCGGCGAGGCGGTGCTGACGCGGCCCGACCACGCCACCGGCACGGATCGGGTGGCCGAAGTGGCGGCGGGTCTCGACTGCGACGTGGTCGTGAATATCCAAGGAGACGAGCCGGAACTGGCACCGGCGTCGATCGCACTTCTGCTCGATTTGATGCGCCACACGCAGGCCGAGATGGCAACCCTCGCGGCGCCGATCCGCTCGGCCGCTGTCCACCGCGACCCCAACCGCGTCAAAGTCGTCGCCGACAACTACGGCCGGGCGCTCTGCTTTAGCCGCAGCCCCCTGCCGTATGTGCGCGACGGCGAGCCGGATTACGCCGCCGACCCGCCGCGGTTCCTGCTGCACCTGGGCGTGTACGCCTACCGGCGTGAGTTTTTGCTGGAGTTGAGCGCGCTGCCGCCGCACCCGTGGGAGGAGTTGGAGAAGTTGGAACAACTCCGCGCCCTTGCCTGCGGGGCGTGGATTCAACTGGGGCTGGTGGCCGGGGCGCACGCGGGGATCGACACCCCGGCCGACTACGCCGCGTTCGTGGCCCGGCACCGGGCGCGGGTCGCCGCAGGGGGTTAGACGGAATCCGCTGGTTGATCCCTCGGCGTGCGGCCGATACAGTTGCCTAGTCGCGCCCGCTGTGAGAGGACTCGCCCGGATGGCCAAGCACATTTTCGTCACCGGCGGGGTGGTGAGCTCACTCGGCAAGGGTCTGACCTCCGCGAGCGTCGGACTTCTGCTGGAGCGCCGCGGCCTCACCGTGCGGATGCAGAAGTTCGACCCGTACCTCAACGTCGATCCCGGCACCATGTCGCCCTACCAGCACGGCGAAGTTTACGTGCTCGACGACGGCTCCGAGTGCGACCTTGATCTGGGCCACTACGAGCGCTTCACCAACGCGCCCTTGAACCGCGACAGCAACACCACCACCGGCAAGATTTACCAGACGGTCATCAACAAGGAGCGCGCCGGCGAGTACAAGGGGCGCACCGTGCAGGTGATCCCGCACATCACGGATGAAATCAAGAACTGCATCCGCCGGGTCGCGGTCGCCGGGGTCGATGTCGTCATCACCGAGGTCGGCGGCACGGTCGGCGACATCGAAGGCTCGCCGTACTTCGAGGCGATCCGGCAGTTCGCGCTCGAGGTCGGCAAGGCGAACTGCCTGTTCATCCACCTCACGCTCGTGCCGTACCTCAAAGCCGCCGGGGAACTCAAGACGAAGCCGACGCAGCACTCGGTGATGGAGTTGCGCAAGATCGGCATCCAGCCGGATGTCTTGATTTGCCGCACCGAGCGCGAGATTCCCGAGTCGGAGTGCGAGAAAATCGCGCTCTTTTGCAACGTCGAACGCCAGGCAGTGATCGAGGA
>CAXTPM010000141.1:8413-10311 GCA_964245865.1 uncultured Fimbriiglobus sp.
GAGGAGAAGGACCGCGAGCTGAGCATCTACGAGGTGCCGGTGAGCCTCAACGGCAACAAGCTCGACGACCTGATCATCGAGAAGTTACATCTGTCGAAAGCGGCCCCCGTCGCCGAGTTGGGCGACTGGCGGGCGATGCTCGAGCGCATCCGCACCCCGGCCCACGAGGTGACGATTGCGCTCGTGGGCAAGTACGTCAAACACCGCGACGCCTACAAGTCGGTGTACGAGTCGCTCGACCACGCGGGTTTCGCCCACCACGCCAAAGTCAAAGTGATCCGCCTAGAGGCCGAGCAGGTCGAGCGCGACGGCGCCGCCCGCAGTCTGGCGAACGCCGACGGGGTGCTCGTCCCCGGCGGGTTCGACAAGCGGGGCATCGCCGGCAAGATCGAGGCGATCAAGTACGCCCGCGAACACGGCGTCCCGTTCTTCGGCGTCTGCCTGGGGCTTCAGTGCGCGACCATCGAGTTCGCGCGCAACGTGCTGGGCCTGAGCGGCGCGAACTCGACCGAGTTTGCCCCCGACGCGCCGCACCCGGTCGTCGGCCTCATGGACGCGCAGCGGAACATCACGCAGGTCGGCGGCACCATGCGCCTCGGGTCGTACCCCTGCCACCTGACTCCGGGCAGCAAGGCCCACCAGGCGTTCGGCAAGGCGGTCATCCACGAGCGGCACCGCCACCGCTACGAGGTCAACCCCGCCTACCGCGCCCAACTCGAAGCGGCGGGGCTGATCGTCTCGGGAGCAAGCCCCGATCAGAAGCTCGTCGAGGTCATCGAACTCGCCGACCACCCCTGGTTCGTGGCGGTGCAGAGCCACCCGGAGTTCTTGTCGAAGCCGACGGCGGCGCACCCTCTGTTCCGGGATTTCGTCGGCGCGGGGCTGCGGACGCGATTGGCGAAGCGAACCGAGGAGGCGCGGGCCGCGCGGGTGGCGGCGCGCGTTTGAGCGGAGCGTCGAATGGATGACCCGGTCGAACTGGTGCGGGCCTTTATCGCCGACTACCACCTTTGGAATGCCAGAGCGTACCAAAAGTCGGTTTCGCCGGGGCGGCGCACCAACGCGCAAATGTTTGCCGAGAGCGAAGCCGTTCGGCGGGAGTGGTCCGAGCTACTGGCCAAGTTCTGCCGCTTAGGGTTCGTTGGGCAGTCGATCTCCTACGGGAGCGACAGCATGCACGACCCGGAGCGCGAGGTCGTCGTCTCCGGCAAGCCGCGCGGCGACCGCTGCCTGGTCCGAACCCGAATCACGACCCTATGGGTCGCCTTCGAACAGGTGCAAGATTACGAGTACCACTTGTCCCGAGAGGGCGGGCGGTGGTACCTGGACAGCGTGAAGTGCATCGTGGACGGGCGACGATACGAGTCGCTCTGAAACACGCGAGCGACTCGTAATCTTCGTCGCCAGTGACCGCGTCTCCGGGCAGGGGCTTTTAGCCCCCAATCCAGGACCGTTTGCCCGGACCAAAGTTCAGCACTGCCATGCTCTGCGCAGCCAACACCCCTTGCTCAGAACAATCGGCGCAGCCCTACTTGGCCAGCGACCACTACTTCTTCGGCAGTTGGAACTCTAACGGCGGCAGCGTCACGCCCTCGGCCTTGATGTCGATGACATCGCCCAAGATGCCATCCTTGCCCTTGTGGAAGCCCTCCTCGTGCCAGTAGACGATGCGGAACTTGCCCACGGGGGCGTCGCTGATGGTGAACTTGCCGTCGGCGTCGGTGACGGCGAAGTACGGGTGCTCGTAAACTCGGACGTAGCCCTTCATCCACGGGTGGATGTCGCAGACGAACGGGATCGGGCTGTTGGTCGCCGCCAGCGGCGTCGGCATGACGTAGCTGCCGCCGGACTGCACGGTGACGTTGACCGCCTGGTCACCCTTGTAGTCGAAGTTGTGC
>CAXTPM010000142.1:0-6657 GCA_964245865.1 uncultured Fimbriiglobus sp.
CCGCGCGAGTTCGAGCAGCGGCTCGCGGAACGCCACCCCGGCGCCGGCGAGGCCGAGCACAACGAGGAGCAGCGCGGCGGGCACCAGGCGCCTGCCGGAGCGCTTCGGCGCCGGGCGTAGGGTGCGCGACACCAGCGGCGACGGCGCGAACTCCAGCGGGTCGGACTCGGCCTCGGGTGGGGCGAACAGCGGCGGGGCGTCGGGCGCGGGCGGCTCGGCGGGGAGCGGGAT
This sequence comes from uncultured Fimbriiglobus sp., assembly GCA_964245865.1. GTDB lineage: Bacteria > Planctomycetota > Planctomycetia > Gemmatales > Gemmataceae > Fimbriiglobus. The sequence continues at coordinate 232 of CAXTPM010000142.1, forward strand.
TGGGGTGGCGCGGCGGGGCGGGTGGGTCGCTCCCGCGGGGGCCGAGCTACTCGCCCCCGGAATCCGCACCGCGGCCCCGCAGCGCTTGCACTTCGCGGTCTTGCCCGCGTGCTCGGGGCGATAGGCCAACTTCGCGGCGCAGCCGGGGCACTCGACGGTCACGCCACTTCTCCGTTACAACGACCGCGGTTCGGCCCGCCCGACGGCATTCTAGCCGGCCGGACGGCGTTCGGCGCACCGGAACGGCGTTGTCGGGGTTCCGGGAAAGCGCGCGGCTCGGCCGGGTTTGCGCTTGCATTCGCGCCGCCGGCCCCCGACACTACATACTCCCACACATAGCCCAAGAAGTTTCCGCCGGCGAAGGAGCGCGCGTGCAGATCGTGCTGATCGAGGGCGACGGCATCGGCCCCGAAGTCACCCAGGCCGCGTGCGCCGTCGTGAAGGCCGCCGGGCTACACGTGGAGTGGGTGCGCGCCGACGCGGGCCTCGGCGCCGCGCAGACCCATGGCGAGCCGCTGCCCGAAGTCACCCTCGACCTCATCCGCAAGCACCGCGTCGCGCTCAAGGGGCCGTGCACCACCCCCGTGGGCAAGGGCTTCCGCAGCATCAACGTGCGCCTGCGCCAGGGGCTCGACCTCTACGCCAGCGTGCGGCCGGTCAAAACGCTCCCCGGACTCGTAACGCCGTTCGAGAACGTGGACCTCATCGTGGTGCGCGAGAACACCGAGGGGCTGTACGCGGGTCTCGAACACCAGGTGGTGCCCGGCGTCGTGGAAAGCCTGCGCGTCATCACCCGCCCGGCGTGCGAGCGCATCGTGCGCTTCGCCTTCGAGATGGCCCGCAGCGGGGGCCGCAGGCTCGTGACGTTCTGCCACAAGGCGGACGTGATGCGCCTCTCCGACGGCCTGTTCCTGGAGGCCGCGCGCGACGTGGCCGGCGACTACCCGTTCCTCCGGTTCGAGGAAAAACCGATCGACAACGTGTGCATGGAACTCGCGCTCGACCCGACGCGCTTCGACATTCTGGTGATGGAGAACCTCTTCGGCGACGTGATCTCCGACCTCTGCGCCGGGCTAGTCGGCGGACTCGGCGTGGTGCCGGGGGCGAACCTCGGCACGCGCTGCGCGGTGTTCGAGGCGGTCCACGGCAGCGCGCCCGACATCGCCGGCAAGGGGCTGGCCAACCCCATCGCGGTGGTGCGCAGCGCGGCCATGCTGCTCGACCACATCGGCGAGCGCGCCGCGGCGGCGCGCATCGAGACCGCCGTGGCCCGCACCCTTGAAGGGCGCGTCGGCCTGACGCGCGACCTCGGCGGCGACGGCGGCACCGACAGCATCACGCGCGAACTGATCCGTCACTTGCCGGCGTGAACACGGAGTGGTGAGTGGGGTGTGGGGTGTGGTGAGACGAAGACAAACGCCCCTTCCGGTTCTATGTCTTCATCTCACCACTCCCCACACCCCACTCACCACTTTTCGAGCGAAGCGATGCCCAGCCGGACGGTGACACTCATTCAGGGCGGCGGGGTCGGCCTCGACCAGCAGGCCGCCGTCGCCCCGATCCTGCACGCCGTCGGCATCGACTGGGCGTTCGATGTCCACTTCGCCGGGCGCGCCGCGCTCGACCTCGGCCAGCCCGACGCGATCCCCCCGGCCGCGGTCGAGGCGGTGCGCGCCTCGGGCGTGGCCCTCAAAACGAAGCTGTTGCAGCCGAAGGGCGCCGGCACCCCGACCGCGCACGGGCCGACGGTGCCCCTGAACTACAACGTCGCGTTCCGCAAGGCACTCGGCATCTACGCCAGCGTGCGCCCGTTCAAGAACCTCGCCGGCCTGAAGAGCCGATTCGCCGGCTTGGACTTGCTGCTGGTGCGCGAGACGAGCGAGGACTTGTACAACTCCAGCGAGCACGAGATCGTCCCCGGCGTGGTGCAGAGTTTCAAGGTCGTCACCGAGGCCGCGAGCCTGCGGTTTTTCGAGCTGACGTTCGCGCTCGCCGCGAAACTCGGCAAGTCGAGCGTGCACTGCATCCACAAAGCAAATATCCTAAAACTCGCCGACGGGCTGATCCTCGACTGCTTCCGGCGCGTGGCCGCGAAGTATCCGAGTATTGCGCCGAAGGAAATGATCGTTGACAATGCGTGCATGCAACTCGTCACCAAGCCCAAACAGTTCGAGATGCTCGCGGCCGGGAACTTGTACGGCGACTTGCTGAGTGATTTGGGCGCGGGGCTGGTCGGCGGCATCAGTGCCACGTCGGCGGTGAATATTGGCGACGGCATTCGAGTGTACGAGGCCGTCTACGGCGCCTCTCACGAGCAGGTGCCGCCGGGCCGGGCCAACCCGCTACCGCTGATCCTGCCGCTGATCGAACTGCTGCGCGACTCCGGCGAAGTGAGTGCCGCCAACCGCATCCGCAGGGCCGTCGAGGCGGTACTTGTTAAGGGCGAGGCGCGCCCGGCGGACCTCGGCGGCACCGCCGGGACGAGCGAAGTGACGGCGGCAATTTTGGCCGAGCTAGCGGCGAACGCCCCCGATGCGGCGGCGTTCGACCACCGCGAGGCGCCCCCCGTGGTCGGGGCGTGAGCGCCGTCCACGGCTCGCTGCTCGGCACCGCCGTCGGCGACGCGCTCGGGCTGCCCTACGAGAACCTCTCGCCCCGCCGCGCGGCCAGGCTCCTCGGCCCGCCGACGCGCATGCGGTTCGTACTCGGGCGCGGCATGGTGTCCGACGACTTCGAGCACGCGGTGATGGCGGCGCAAGCGTATGCCGAGCACCCGGCCGATGCCGATGCGTTCGCCCAACGGTTGGCCGGTCGCCTGCGCTGGTGGCTCGCCGCACTCCCGGCGGGACTCGGCCGGGCCACCCTGAAGGCGGGCGTGCGGCTCTGGCTAGGCTACGGGCCGCACAACAGCGGCGTGTCCTCGGCCGGCAACGGCCCGGCGATGCGTTCGGCCGTCTTGGGCGCGGCGATCGACGACTTGGCGAAGTTGGGCGACTACGTGCGCGCCTCGACCCGGCTGACGCACACCGACCCGAGGGCCGAACTCGGGGCGCAGGCGGTGGCGCTCGCGGCGTGGTGCGCTAAGCGGGGGTTCGACACGCCGGGCGAGTTCTTCGGCCGCTGCCGCGAGACGCAACTTTTGGGCGGTTCGGCCGAGTTCGCGGCCCTGCTAACGGTGGTCGAGGCGAGCCTCGCGGCCGGGGAAGCGACCGCCGCGTTCGCCCTCAGCCTCTGCGGCCCTCGCGGCGTCTCGGGCTACGCCTACCACACCGTGCCGGTCTGCCTGCACGCCTGGCTAAGTCACCCCGCCGACCTGCGCGCGGCCGTCGTGAGCGCGATCGGGTGCGGCGGCGACGCGGACACCACCGCGGCGATCGTGAGCGGCATCGTGGGGAGCCGCGTCGGTCCGGGCGGGGTGCCGGGCGAGTGGCTGAACCGGGTGTGGCTGTGGCCGATGTCGGCGGCGTTCGTAGAACGGTTGGCCGGGGCGGTCGATCGCGCGCCGGCGCGCGCACCGGGGACGTGGTTCGCGGCGAGTCTGGGGCGGAACTTACTGTTCCTGGCGGCGGTGCTGGGGCACGGGTTCAGGCGGCTGCTACCGCCGTACTAGCGCCCCCGCTCCCCTCCGGCGCCCGCCTACGCCCCCCGCAGCACCAATGTGGCCACGCCCCACACCGCGCTCGCGGCCAGTGCCCCGGCGGCGACGAGTAGGGCGTCGCGCATCTGGTCGCGCAGGCCGCGCGGCTTCAGCGCGGTGCGCAGGAAACTCCACTGCGCCTGGGCCGCGCGCGGCCACTCTTTCGCGCGGAGGTCGAGTTCGGCCAGCATCCGCTTGCCGCCGTGCTTGATCGCGTCGGTGGCGACGGCGAAGGCGTGGCCGTCGAGGCCGTCGAGCTGGCCGGCGAGTTTTTCGTGCTTGGTGGCGCCGAGCGCCACCGCGAGGAACGTCGGCACGAGGTTCGGGTGCCGGGGGAAGTCGCGCGTGGTGCGCAACTCGCGCAGCGTATTCTCGTAGAGATCGACGGGACTGGCCGCGAGTACGGGGCCGAACTCGACCAGGCTGGTTTCGAGGTGGCTCTGCAACTCCGCGTCGTTGGCCTGGGCGTAGATCAGGGTCGTGAGGGCCGCGAACGCCTCGGCCTTCGCGCCCGGCGGCACCACGGGCGGGGTCGTTTCGAGGGCGAGGCGCACCGCGCGCTGGGCGTCGGCGTCGAAGCTCGGGTGGTCGAGGTACGAGCGCACGGTTTGCACCGAGGCGACGCGGGTCTGCAAACTCTGGCTCAGCCCGGCCTGGTTGCCCAACTGTTTGAGGAAGGACACGAGGTCGGCGTTGTGCAGTAAGTCTGCGGGCGGCTTGGCGAGGAACTGCGTGCCGATCTGGTCTAGGATCGGCTGGCCGTCCATCAGTTGCAGCAGGCGCGGGCCGTGGCTGCGCACCAGGCGATCGGCGTCGAGCGCCCCGGCGGTCAGGGCCAGCTCGGTGAAGCGGCTCAGCAGTTCCGGCGGGTAGTCCTGCGACTGCTCCAAGGCCGTTTCGAGCCAGGGCTTATTCGGCGCCGTCGAGAGCAGCGCCTCGAACAGCTTCACCGGCGTCGCTTCGTGCCCTGGGGCCGGTTTGAGAAGCTCGCGGACGAGTTGCGGGTGGCCGATGAGGGTGTAAACTAACTCGGACTCGGGCTTCCCGGCGGTGGCGAGGTAGCCGCGCACCGCGCTCGTCTGGTAGTGCCGGGGCAGGTCGAGCGAGAGGAAATCGGGCAGTTGGGCCGGCTCGACGGCGAGCCAGGGTTCGAGTGCGGGGTCCACGGCCTGTTGGCCGGAGGCGGTGAACTGCTTGAACCGCACCAGGCGCGGCAGCAGATACCGGCGGGTAGCGTAGGGGAGCTTCGCGGGTTCGGCGAAGTGGGCCAACAGTTCGCCCCACGCCGCGTTCGCCTTGGTCGGCGTCACGGTCGGCAGGATCAACTCGAAGGCGTTCGCGGCGCGGTCGAGTTCCCCGACCTTGAGCGCGGCGAGGCCGGCGTCTTTGACTTGGGTCGCCAACTTGGCGAGCGCGTCGGGCCGCTGCCGCAGGGCTTGCACGGCGCGGGGGAAGCTCCCCTGGGCAAAGCTGCGGTCTTCGAGCGCCCAGTCGAGGAACTGCTTCATCACGTCGGCGCGCGTCGAGACGAACGCGGCTAAGGGCGGGTGCGCGAGCGTTTCGGCGGCTTCCAAGCGGGTGAGCACGCCGGTGCCGCGCGTGAGGCGGTAGACCAAATCGAGCTGCGTCGGGTTGTTCAGACCGAGCCGCTGCCAGGTGAGTTTGACTTCCTCCAGGGGCGAAGTGTCGGCGCCGGCGAGCCGGCTCACGGCGAACGCGGCGAACGGCACCTCGCCCGGCAGGGGGCTGTGCTCGCCCGACGCGAGTTCGACGGCGACCGCCCCCAGCGGCCCGGCGAACTGGCCCTCGGGGCCGCGCGGCAGGGTCGGGTCGGTGCCGATCAGCCGCGCGGTCGTCTGCGACGGGTCGGCCTCGTAGGTCGAGAACGTGAAGTCTTCGAGCAGCCCGTGCGGCAGGACGCGCGTGACGGCGTAGACGATGGTGGCCACGTCGGACGCCGGCGCGGCGACGATCACCGGGGTCTGAGGCAGGGTGGAGAGCAGGGCGCTCAGCACGAACTCGAGCGCCTCGTGGTGGCGCGGGTTCTTCAGCCACGCCTGCAGGGCCGCGTCGTCGAGCACGTCGGCGACGGGCAGGTGCGGCAGCTCCGGCAGGTCGGTGCTCCCCTCGGGCGAGCGCGTCTGCCACAGCGGGCTGCCCCAGGTCTGGATGGCGAGCTGCGCATCGGCCGTGGGCGGCACGTCGAGAATGGTGTGGGCGAACGAGTCGCCGTTCTGGCTCGGGGTGACGTGCGTGAGCAGTCGCCCGGCGGCGCTCTTGAGTAAGGCGAGTCGCACGGGCCGGGCGTCGGCGTAGCTGTGCCCAGGGTAGGCGGTGGCGGCGAGCGCGACATCCAGCCACGCCGGGTCGGTGCCGGGGCTTTGGGCGCGCACCGAACTGCGGCCGTTCGGGGCGGTCGGGCCGGTCGAGTAAATCTGCTTCATGGCGGTCCCTCAGTCGGAGGCAGAGCGCGGCAACGCAACGGCCGGCCGGACGTGGGGACCATAGCACGCGATTGTGCGCGCGGGGGTGGTAAATGTTGCCCAGGGTTTACAACCGGAGCGGGGGAGGGGCCGGACTAGTCCGTCAGTTCGACCGTGCCGGCGGCGTAGCCGATTGTCAGCCTGCGCCCGGCCAGCAGCACCGTCCCGAGCAGCGGGAACGCCCCGTCGCAGGCGACGACTTGCGTCTGGTAGGTCTTGCCGAACCAGTCGAGGTGGCACTCGAACAGGACTAACCCGACCGTCCGGCCGTCGGCCAGGACCGCCTCGACGGACGCCCCCTGCGGC
>CAXTPM010000142.1:6688-10299 GCA_964245865.1 uncultured Fimbriiglobus sp.
ACCAACGCTCTGAGTTTGTCGTCCACCCAGCCCGTTAGCACTGCACCAGCCCCATGTGAAAGACGGCGACGTGCCCGATCCTCAGGGTGTAGGTTATTCGATCCGGGTACTTGGCCCGCGCCGCGAACACCGCCCCGTCGAGCGTGCCGGCCACGAAGTGGTCGCCCGACTCCGGCTCGATGGCGACGAACTGGTCGCGGTGGCCGGCCTCCAACGGCGCCCGCAGCCGCTCGTCGTAGATTCGCTTGGCCCGGTCGATGACGGACCTCGTTTCGGCCGAAACCATGCGTTGGCTCCCGAGTGAGACGACTCGGGTAATTGTAGACCCGGCGCCAAGGGCGACGGCGCCGGCACCCCGTCGTTTCCGCGCCGGCCTTTGCCCAGGTGGCGACTGACTCGCCCGCTGGTCGGGCCACCGTGGTGACGGCGTTCCGCGCCCTTTCGCCGAAACCCGCCCGCCCCCACGGCGGGTACTACCCCCGTCGCCGAACTCCACTCGCACCTCACCCGACGGGGGACTCGCCCGTGCTCGCTTTGCCGTGCCTCTTGGCCACTCTGGCGCTCGCGCCGCCGCTGCCGCCCGCCGCCGACTCGATGCCCGCGCCCGAAGCGCTGGCGTACCTGCCGCCTAGCACCACGCTGTTGATCGCCATCGACCGGCCGGGCGAAGTCGTGGGGCGCGTGGCGAACTTCCGCGGCGTCGAACTCGCCGCCACCTTGCAGGGGGTGCGCGACTCCTACTCCACGCCGGAGATTCGCAAGGCGATGGCGATCCTCCAGCAAGTCGAGGCCGACCTCGGCGCGGACCACCCCGAACTCCTCGAACGGCTCGCCGGGCGCGGCCTCACCGTCGCGGCCGAGGTGGGCGTGGAGAAGGGGCCGGCGCTGATTACGCTCGCCGGCACCGACGCGGCGTTCACCCGCCGGGCGCTCGCGTACTTCCGCCGGGCACTCGCCGACGGCATGGCCAACGACCGCGAGCCGGGCGCGCCGGTGCCGGAGTGGGCCTCCAAGACCGTGCCGGGCGGCAACATCGAGAGCCTGGGCGGCGAACTGCACGTCGCGGTGGACGGGGTAGTCGTGCGAATCAGTAACCGCTTCGACACCTTGAAAGCTAGCCTCGGCGCGAAGTCCACTCGCAGCGCGAAGTCGTTCGACCCGAGCCGCGCCCTGGCGCTGCGGCGCAAGCACCCCACCCCGCCGGCCGCGTGGGCGTGGGTCGATCTGGTCGGGGTGAAGGCCACCCCCCAGGGGAAGGACTTCTTCGCCAACACGCGCAAGGAAATCGTCGGCACGATGCTCTTCGGCGGCACGGTGGACGCCATCCGCCGCTCGGACGACGTGTTCGTGGCGCTCGACGCCGGCCCCGAGGCGGTGGCGCTAAGTGTGCACTACCCCGCCGGGCGCGCGGGGCTGCCGCCGGAACTCGCCGTCCACGCGCCGCCCCCCGGCAAGCCGGGGTCGCTGCCCCTACTCACCGGCGAGGGCGTGGTGTACGCGCAGAGCTACTACCTCGACCTGAACTCGTTCTGGACGCGCCGCAAGGAGCTGTTCAACCCCGTCGTGCTGCCGGACTTCGAGAAGTTCGAGCGCGACATCTCGAAGATCATCCCCGGCACCACGCTCGGCGAGATGCTCACCCAAAGTGGGCCTTACCACCGCCTCGCCCTCGTGGCCCCGGCGCCCGAGCCGCTGTACGCGAGCGCCCCGCGCCCGATGCTGCCGGGACTGGTGTACGTGCTCGACCTTGCCGACGCCAAACTCGGCCCGAGTTTGGCGTCGGCGGCGCGGGCCGGGGCGGCGATCGCCGGTCTCACGGCGGGGCTGCGCATGAAGGAGGAAACCGTCGATGGCGTGGCGATTACGTCGTACCGCTTCCCTGAGGACCGGGCGATGGAGGCCGACCCCGGCAACTTGCGCTTCCACGCGGTGCCCTGCTTCGCCCAGGTGGGGAAGTCGTTCGCCTTCGCCTCGCGGCCCGACGCGCTGAAAGCTGTGCTGCCCGCGCTCAGGGCCGAGTCGAAGGGGGCGGCGACCGACCCCGCGCTGTGGCGCGGCCGGGCGCTCGGCGAGGGGCTAGCAGGGTGGCTGCGGACGCACCCCGCCGCCGCGACGGCCGAGATCGTGCTGACGCAGGGCGGCGATCTGGCGAGTGCCAAAAAGCAGGTCGAGAAACTCGCCCAAGTCCTCGAACAACTGCGCGGCCCGGAACTCGTCATCGATTGGCGGGAGACCGGCTACACGCTGCGAATCGAACTGGCCGCGCCCGACGCCGCTGACGCGAAATCGGGGGGCAAGTGATGCCGCTTTCCTGGAAGCCGTACCGCCCGAGTGCGGCAAACCCCTGGACCAGTGCGAAGGCCGCGCACCTCCACCGCCGCGCGGGCTTCGGCGGCACGCTCGACGAGATCGAGCGCGCCGCCGCCGCCGGCCCCGACGCATCAATCGACCGCCTGCTGGCCGGCGCGCCGGAGTCGGCCAGTCAGGCCGAGTTGAGCGCCGCGCTGGCGCACCCCGACGCCCTGCCGGCGGGGGCGAACCAGGAGCGCCTGAGCGCCTGGTGGCTCGCCAGGTTGTTGGGCACCAGTCACCCGTTGCGCGAGCGCATGACGCTGTTCTGGCACAACCACTTCGCCACGAGCTTTGCGAAGGTCAGGGACGCCCGGCTGATGCTCGGGCAGTACCGGCTCCTCAACGAGTTCGCGCTGGGCGACTTCGCCGAACTCGCCCGGCGGATGACGACCGACCCCGCGATGATGCTGTGGCTCGACACGGCCGGCAGCAAGAAGGCGAAGCCCAACGAGAACTACGCCCGCGAGCTGATGGAACTGTTCACCTTAGGCGTCGGGAACTACACCGAGGCCGATGTCCGCGAGGCCGCGCGGGCGTTCACCGGCTACGAACTCAAACAGGGCAAGGCCGAGTTCCGGGCGCGGTCGCACGACAAGACGCCCAAGACCGTACTCGGCGTCACCAAAACGTTCGGCGCCGACGACATCGTGAACTTGTGCCTCAGTCAGCCGGCGTGCCCGCTGTTCCTCGCCCGCAAGCTGTACCGCGAGTTCGTCAGCGAGACCAGCGTGCCCTCCGACGCCGAATTGGCACCCCTGGCGGGCGTGATCCGCGAGTCGAACTTCGACAGCGCGAAGGCCGTCGAGTTCGTCCTGCGCTCGGAGGCGTTCTTCAGCGCGGGCGCGTACCGGCAGAAGCTCAAAAGCCCCGTCGAGTTCGCCCTCGCGGTGGTGCGGCCCCTGAACGGCAAGCCGCCGGCACTCCCCCTGGCGCGGTCGCTCGAAGCCCTCGGGCAAGTGCTGTTCGCCCCGCCGTCGGTCAAGGGGTGGCCCGGCGGCGCGGCGTGGCTGAACTCCGCCACCCTCTTGGCGCGGCACAACCTGGCGCTCGCACTGGTGGGCGGCGAGGACCGCGCGTTCCGCGACAAGGCGTCGCCCCTGGCACTCGTCGATGGCCTCGCCGACCGGGGGGCGCTGGCGCGCTACCTGGCCGTCTGGCTCGACGGCGCGCCGACGCCCCCGAACCGCGAGCGCTTGGAGACGCTAGCATCCGAGCGCGCGGAGCGCGAGACGCAGAACCGGGCGCTGGCGCACCTGGTG
>CAXTPM010000143.1:0-7202 GCA_964245865.1 uncultured Fimbriiglobus sp.
CGTCGAGGCGGGAGTCGAAGCGGAACGACTCCCGCGCCACCGCCGCGTCGCCGGCGAGGCACGCCAACTCGGCCGAGGCCGGCCCGGCCCCGGCGGTCGCGCGCAGGGTGACGCGGTACCAGCCGGCGGCGAGCGGGGTCGGCAGGTCGTGCGTGCGCACCGATGGCATCCTTGCCGGGTGGGTGGGGGTGAGTGTGCTAGGGTCGCAGATGGGCGGGGCGGGAGTCAAGACCGAAGCGACCTCACCCCCCGGCCCCCTCTCCCAAAAGGAGAGGGGGAGAAGCCTGCTGGGCCAGCGGCAACGAACAGCCAGTGCAAACTCGCCACTGGTTGACGGCCCGAGTTACGCTCACCCCCTCTCATCCTGGGAGAGGGGGCCGGGGGGGTGAGGTCTCAGCCCGCCGGGCCGAGCGACTACCGCCCCGACTTCGCCCGCCGCAGCCCCCGCGGCGGGTACATCACCAGCGCCTGCAGGACGATCACCGCGAACGCCAGGTAGTACGGCGTGAAGTAGTCGTCCGGCTTGTTGTCCGCGAACAGCACCGACTGGAACAGCCGGCCCATGAACGTGTCCGACTGGTTGATCGCCTGCCCGGCGAGCGTGCGCAGGCTGTTCTCCCAGGTCGTCAGCGGGCACTGCCAGCCCATGACCGCTTCCACCGCGACGATCAGCATCATCCCCAGGTGGCTGTAGCGGAAATAGGGGTTGCGGCCCCAACTCCAGTTGAGCGCGCACGCGGCCACGATGGCGGCTTGACCCAGCACGACGTAAGCGACGTAGCCGAGGTGCAGTGCGACGACGAAATCGGCGAGGTAGGAGTACACGGTGCGGCCCCTTTGGAGAGTTTCGAGTTGTTCGTCGGAGGGTTCGATGCGGGGAAGCTCTCATTTATTCCGCCGCCGCCGAGTCCCTTGACGTTCCGCGCCGCTTCCCGATGCTGACGGGGAACGGCCGGACACGCACACGCAGGGAACTCAGGGATGACCGCAGTCGCACAGGGTAAGCTGGCCGTGGTGGTGGGCGGCGGGCCGGCGCCGGGGATCAACGGCGTCATCTCGGCCGTCACCATCGAGGCGATCAACCACGGCCTCGAAGTGGTGGGGGTGCGCGACGGCTTCAAGAACCTCGTCTCCGGCGACCTGGCCCAGACTCAAGCCCTCACCATCCCCGACGTGACGCCGTACTACAACCGCGGCGGCTCGATGCTCGGCACCAGCCGCACCAACCCCGCCAAGAAGCCCGAAGACTTGGCCCGCGTGCTCGACTCGTTCGACAAGCTCGGCGTGCGCTACCTCGTCACCATCGGCGGCGACGACACGGCCTACTCCGGCAGTCAGGTGTACGCCAAGGCCGCGGGCAAGATCAAAGTCGCGCACGTGCCCAAGACCATCGATAACGACCTGCCGCTGCCGCCCGGCATCCCCACCTTCGGCTTCGAGACCGCCCGGCACATCGGCGTCGGCATCGCCCGCAACCTGTACGAGGACGCCCGCACCACCACGCGCTGGTACCTCGTCATCAGCATGGGCCGCGCCGCCGGGCACCTGGCACTCGGCATCGGCAAGGCGAGCGCCGCGACGCTCACCATCATCGCCGAGGAGTTGCAGGGCAAGGCGGTCACGCTGGATTTGATCTGCGATACCATCATCGGCTCGATCCTCAAGCGCAAGGCCGCGGGCCGCAACTACGGGCTAGTCGTGCTCGCCGAGGGGCTGATCGAGAGTATTGGCGAGGACGGGCTGGTCGAAGCGCTCGGCGACGAGTTGGCCCGCTACGGCAACGTCGAGCGCGACCCGCACGGCCATTTGCGGCTCGGGGAGATCGAGTTCGGCCGGATGATCCGCTACCGCGTCGCCGAGCGGCTCGACAAGCTCGGCATCCGAATCACGATGGTCGATAAGGATTTGGGCTACGAGCTGCGCTGCGCCGACCCCGTGCCGTTCGACGCCGAGTACACGCGCAACCTCGGCTACGGCGCGGTCAAGTTCCTGCTCGGCAAGCAGTCCGACGAGTACGGCGCGATCGTCAGTTTCGAGGGCGGCGCCATGAAACCACTCCCATTCGAGACGATGATCGACCCCAGCACCAAGCGCATGCGCCCCCGGCTGGTGGATGTCAAAAGCGAGCTGTTCGAGTGCGCGGTGCGCTACATGACGCGCCTGGAGGCATCGGACTTCGCCGACGAGGCGCAATTAGCGAAGCTCGCGGCGGCGGCGAACCTCTCCGCCGGGGAGTTCCGCGAGCGCTTCGGGTACGTGGTGCGGTGACGCCCGCCGATGGCGCGGCCGACCGTCTGCGGAGTTTGATTGCGGCCACGAAGTTCGACCCCGCCGAGCCGGACTTGGCGCGGGTCTGGGAGGCATTCCGACGCTTCTCAGCCGAGGCGTTCGCGGCCGAGACATCGGAAGTGTGGTTCGAGGCCGGCGCCGGCGACCCGCCGCACCTCGACTTCGTGCGGCTGTTCAACTTGTCGGACGGCGGGGCCGACTGGCAGGAGATGGTTTCGGCCCACTTCACCGGCCCGCCCGGTGCTGATGTCGGCACGGATGGGGCCATCCACGCCGACCCCGCCGATCTGCCGGCCTGGTTCCGTACGGTCGAAGCGTCCCCGGCGTTCTCGGTCGCGCTAGCGTACCGGGGCTGGCGGTTCGAGGTCCGCATCGACGGGTGCTGAGGTCCGCGCGCTGCAGCGGTGGATACCGGGCGACAGGAACCGGTTGCTACCGGGCTGGCTGCGCCGGCGGGTCGCCTGGTACGCTTCACATTAGTGGTCGCCGCTGCGGCCGCGCGGGAGCGGATTTCAGGGAGGCCGGCTGGTGTTCGACCTCGCAAACCTCGGCGGCGCGGCGGTGCTGGATGTCGGCGCCCGCGCCACCCTGTTCGGCGGGTTCGCGTTCGTCCCGGTCGCGCTCTGGACGCCGCCGGATTGGGACTCGCCCGAGCGGGCCGAGCGTCTGGCGTACTACTCGCAAGCCCACTTGCCGCTGGGCGTGCAGCCCGACGGCGACAACCTGCTCGAGTCCGCCGACGCCCTGTGGGTGCGCGCCCGGCTTCCGGTGGCGCTGGGGTTCGCGCCCCCAACGAGCCGGCGCCGGCTGGGGCCCGAGCTTCCTCGACTTCGGCCTGCTCGCGGTCGGCGGCGGGGGCCGCGGGACCACGCCGCTCGCGTGTACCGACGACGAGATGCGCGCCGAACTGCGCTTCGGCCCCGACGCCACCCCCGAGCGTCGCCGGGCCGTGGCGACCGCGTTCTGGGGGCTGCTGGCGTCGGACCCCACTGCCCTGGCGAGCTACTGCGACCGCTCCGCCGCGCCCGAGGACGACGACTGGCTGTGTTACCGCGACAACAGCGGTTACTCCGGCACGCGCGGCCCCGCCCTCACCGGCTACTGGGGCGGGCGGTTCCACGGCTGGGTCCTCCCGCCACGCGCCTGCGACATTTGCCGCCGAGCCACAACTAACTGAAGACGCCGGCGTGGAACCAATCATCATTCACTGCGGCGGGAGAGAGGCTCCCCCCCGCCCCTACGGCAGCGGTGCGATCACGTCCGGCAACTCCTCGGGCGCCGTGTCGAGCGTGAACCGCCCCACTGGCCCCGCGTAGCCGTTCGCGGCGCCGGCCGTCACCGGGGTGCCGGTGTCTTGCAGCACGTCGAAACTCTCGCTCAGTCCCACCAGACGCGGCACGCCATTCGGCAGCACGTCGGCCCGCACGACCTGGCCATCGACGAGCAGTTTCACCCGCGCCGGCCCGCGCACGCCCTTCCCCTCGGGCGCCACATCGACGGTGATCGTGACCGGCTTCCCGGCCGGCAGTTCGGGCGTCGAGATCGTTTTGACCGCGGCGAAGTCGTTGACGGTGTACGCCAGCTTCCGCCCCTGCAGACTCAGACTGTAGCCCGCCTGCGTGCCGCCGTGTGCGAGCAGGATTCCGTCGGCGGCGCCCTCGGCCACTGTGAGCGTGACTTCGAAGCGGTGCGGCCTGCCGGCCAGGTCGGGCGTGAGCGCGGCGGGGAAACTCGCCGCCACGCGGGGGAGTGTGAGCAGTTTGCGCGGCGTGAAACTCGCCCCCACCAGCAAGGGCGGGGCGCGCTCCAGCAGGCGCCGCACTTCGGCTGCGCGCTCGGGGCGCTCGGCGCCCGAGGGGCGTGCGAGGCCGAAGTCGGTGGTGAGGTCGTAGAGTGCGGCCGACTCGCCGGAGAGCGTCAGCATGGCGCCGTTCTGGTACGCCGCGCCCGAGCCGTCGCGCCCCACGGTGAAGCCCCCCCGGCCCGGCGCGGCAGCGTCGTTCAGGCTCGCCAGCAGGCTCGATTGCGCCGGCGGCCCGCTGTTGGTCGCAGTGACACTCAGGATCAACTCGCGCACGTCGTCGGCGGTGCAGATCGTGGAGCGCACCGCCCCAGGCTCGGCCACCTGCGCGGGCCATGAGGCGATGAGCGGCGTGCGGAACGCCGCCGGCGCCCCGGCGAACGGCGCGGCCAGCGCCGTCGCCCACGCGCCCGCAAGCTCCGGCTTGGCCGCGCCCGGCGCGCTCAGCACGGACGGCGCCTGCCCCGGCTTCCCGCGCCTCGCCCCCGGCACCCCGGCGAGGCGCGCGGCGCGGTCGAAGCTGCCGAGCGGCCCGGCGTCGGTTCGGGCGCCGCTCAGGCCGACCACCAGGATCAGCGTGTTCGACCCCGCCGGGTGCCGCTCGACGGCCGCCACCACGCGGCCGAGGTCGGCGTCGAACTCGGCGAGGCTCGCGGCGGCCCGCTCCATCTGCTGGGCGAACGCCGCGCGGTCGGCCTCGGGGAGTTCGCCCCAACTCGGCACATCGTTGGGCAGGTCGGCAAGTTTGGTGTCCGGCGGCACGAGGCCGAGGTCTTTCTGCCGCGTCAGCACCCGCAGCCGGTAGTCGGCCCAGCCGGCGTTGAACTGGCCGGCGAAGCGCTTCGCCGACTCGGCCGGCGCGGCGACGGGGTCTTGCAAACTCGCCGGAGCGTACACGAGGGCGAACCGGCCGGCGCCCTTGACGGAACTCAGGAGCGCGTGCTGGTCGATCCACGAAACCAGGGCGTCGGTGACGGCCCGGCCGAAGGGCGCCGGCTTCGCGGGCGGCTCTGCCGCAGAGAGCACGCCCGAGAGCAGGCGCGGGCGGTCCTGATCGACCCTTGCGCCGAACTGTCCGTAGAACGTGTCGAATTGCGGCGCGCCATACGGCCCCCGCAGGGGTAAGTTGGCGTCGGGGTGGCGCCCGAAGTAGGCAGTGGCGTAGCTTTGCTCAGCCAACAGTTGGGCGAGGGGCCGGGGGACGGTGACGGCCTGAACCAGGTACGGCGGTGTCACGTTCGCCAGCCGGTAGTGCGTCTCGTCGGCGGTCGCAGCGGAGTGGAATCGCGTGTAGCGCACGCCGCGGTCGGCCAGCCGATCCAGGTTGGGCGTCGGCACGAACCCGCCGTAGCACCCCAGCGCGGCGAACGGCAGGTCATCGACCGCGACCACCACCACGTTGGGCGCGTCGAACTCGCGCGCCGGCGGGGCCGGGGCTTTGGGCGCCGGCGGCTGCGCGGGCAGCACCGATGCCAGGGCGAGTGCCGCCAGCATCGCGCCGAGTGGGGTGCCGAACTTCATCGGGTCTCGCCTCGCTCCGGGTCGAATCTCCGCGCTAGTCATACTCGCGGCCGGGGCCGGCGGACAGGGGCGGCGCCGCCCGCCCGGCCCGGCCGGTGCTGCGGACGCGCGCCGAGTGCGGCGCGGCCGGCGGCGTTCCGCTAACGGCGGCGTTGCGGGCGAGGGCCGCGTCGAGCCGGGCGTGGTGCGGGCCGCTGTAGGCGAGCTTGACCAGGCTCGCGCTCGACTCGGCGCCGAAGGCCAGCGCGTCGAGGCCGGGACCGCTGACGCCGGTGCGGGCCAAGTCGAGGCTCCGCAGGGCGGGCGCCGAGCAGATCATCTCCGCGAGGAACAGCGCGGCCCGTTCGTCCACCTCGTTGGCCGCGCAGCCTAGCACGCGCGTCGAGGGGCTGAACCCCAGGTCGAGCGACTCCAAGGCGGGGTGCCCGGCCAGCGCGTCGGCCAGCGCGGATACCCCGTCCGGGCCGAGGCCGTTGCTCGCCATACCGAGGTGCGTGAGCGTGCGGTTGCGGCGCAGGCCATCGGCGAGTTCGGCCGCGCCGGCGTCGCCGAGGTGGTTGACGTTCAAGTACAGGCCGCGCAGGTTCGGCGCGCCCGCCAACCATTGGGCCAGCGCGGGCGCGCTCGCGGCGCCGAGGCCGTTGCCGCCGAGGTAGAGGTGCTCGACGGCACCCGGATTCGCGGCGAACTTCCACAAAAACTTGGACCACGACTCGTCGCCGGGTGCGACGTTCACGAGGTCGATGACGCGCAGGCTCCCGCCGGCGAGGTGCGGCAGTAGCCCCGTCAGCCCCGCCGGCGTGAGCGGGTTACGCTTCAGCCAGACGCCGCGCGCCGACGGACTCGCCGACGCGGCGCGGGCCACCGCCTCGGCTCCGGCCGGGCCGATGCCGTTGCACCCGAGGTAGACGACTTCGAGGCTGCGGCTGACGCCCAACAGTTGCGCGACGGCCAGCGCCCCCTCGTCGCCGGCGCCGTTGGTGCCGAGCAACAGCGACGTGACGAAAGTGTTGGCCGAAAGTGCCTCGGCCACGCGCACGCACCCCGCCACGCCCAGGCCCGCTTTGCACAGGTCGAGCCGGCCGTCGGGGTGGAGCGTGCCGCGCGGGAACTCGGTCGGCGCCTCGACTCGCACGTCGGCGCGCAGCGCCGCCAACAGCGGCTCTAGCTCGGCGAGGTCGATCGACGGCGCCGCGATCGGGCCGCGAATCGGGCACAAGATTTCGCCGGGGTGCGTGAAGTTCGGCACGGTTGGGCACTACCACGGGTGCGGGGCGTAGTCTTTCAGGAACACGCCCCAGAACGGCTCCTCGGCGTCGGCCACGCCGCGCGCGATGGGGTCGTAGACGCGCGCGGCGCCGTCGAGAATGTCCAGCGGCGGCACGAACCCCGCGTCGCGCAGGCGCTTCGCGGTGGCGTGCGGGTTCTCGTCGGTGATCCAGCCGGTATCCACGCTCGTCATGAAGATGCCGTCTTGGCGGTAGTCCTGGGCGCTGGTGCGCGTGAGCATGTTCAGCGCGGCCTTGGCCATGTTGGTGTGCGGGTGCGCGGCGGTCTTGTTTGCCCGCGCGAATTGCCCCTCCATCGCCGA
>CAXTPM010000143.1:7212-10297 GCA_964245865.1 uncultured Fimbriiglobus sp.
ACGTTCACGATAAATCGCCGGGCGAGCGGAGACATCAGCATCAGCGGTTTGAGCTTCGCACACAGCACAAAGGGGGCGACGGCGTTGACGAGTTGCACCTCGACGAGTTCCAAAGTGCCCACCTCGTGCAGCCGGCGCGACCAGCTATTTTCGGGGCGCAGGTCGAGCGGCTGGCCGTCGGCGTCGAACGCGCCCGGCGGGAACCACGCCTGATCCGGGAGCGCCGGCAGGTTCGGGTTGGCCCGCGCCTCCAAAAGCGCCGGCGCCTCGGCGGCGACGAGTTCGCGGTAGTACGCCAGCGGCCGGCGGATCGTCTGGGCGGCGTTGTTGACCAGGATGTCGAGCGGCCGGCCGGCGTCAACCAACTGTTGGGCGAACGCCTCGACCGACGGCAGGTCGCGCAGGTCCAGCCCCACGCACCTCAAGCGGTGCAGCCACTCGGCGGCGTCCGGCTCGGCGGCGTAGCGGCGCCGGGCATCTTCCGGGAAGCGCGTCGTCACGGTGAGGTCGCAGCCGTCGCGCAGCAGCTTCAGCCCCAGTGCGTAGCCGATTTTGATGCGACCGCCGGTGAGCAGCGCCCGCCGGCCGGCGAGGTCGGCGCGCTGGGTGCGCTTGGCCCGGTTGAGACCCGCGCAGGTCGGGCAGAGCGCGTGGTAGACGCGGTCCACGGCGGTGAACGGCGCCTTGCAAACGTAGCACGGAACGCCGCGCGCGTACTCCGGCGGGGCTTCGGGCGGCGCGGCGATTGCGGCCGTCGGCACCGCCCGGCGCACGCGCTCGGTACTCGCCTGGGCCGCGTGCCGCTGAGTGCGAACCGCGTCGGCGTTGGCGTGCGAGACCGACTTGCGGCCGCGCCTGTGGCACTTGGCGAGCAGGGCTTTGACGCGCTCATCGCCGGCCACGAGGCTCGGGTCGTCGGCGACGCGCTGGAGCGCGTCGGCGAGGGCGGCGAGTTCGGCGGGGGTGAGGCTCACGGCGGGGGCCAGGCGAGTGGTCGGGGGCCGGGCGGAGTCGCACCGCCACCTTCGGGTTCTGGAGACCCGTCGCTCTTCTGTTGAGCTACGGCCCCCGTGGGGTCGGCACGGCGAGAGTGGAGCCGGGCGGAATCGCACCGCCACCTCGGCGTCGATAGCACCGGGTTCTTCTGTTAAACTACGGCTCCGGTGCCCCGCGCGGGGCCGGGCGGAGTCGCGCCGCCACCTCGACTTTAGCAAAGTCGCGCTCTTCTGTTAAGCTACGGCCCCGCGCCTGAGGGAGGGGCTGCGCGGAAATAAGGTTCGCGCAACGTCGGGGTGGTCCCGGCGACGTTCGTCACCGGGCTTTCGGCAGTGACTATCTTCACCGACCACTGGCCCTGCTCACTTCCCCGTCGTCCGCCGGGGCCGCTTGACCACGCGCGCCGGCGTGGGGGCCGCGCCGTTGGTGGCGGGC
The DNA here is from genome assembly GCA_964245865.1 of uncultured Fimbriiglobus sp. GTDB lineage: Bacteria > Planctomycetota > Planctomycetia > Gemmatales > Gemmataceae > Fimbriiglobus. The sequence continues at coordinate 8,644 of CAXTPM010000143.1, forward strand.
AGCGCCAGGTTCTGCCGGCGCTCCGCCTCGGCGGCGAGTTGCACGAAGCGCTCCTGGCTGCGCAGCGGCCTGTCGCCCTCCTTTGGGCGCACGCGCACGTAAGTGCCGTCCGGCATCAGCTCGCGCGCCTTGGCGGTGTCGGCGAGGCTCAGGGCCAGCACCTCGTCGATCAGGCGCGCCTTGAGGTCGGCCTGCTCGACGGGGAACACGACTTCCACGCGGCGGCTGAGGTTGCGGTCCATCCAGTCCGCACTCCCCACGAACACCTCGGGGGCGCCGGCGTTCTCGAAGTAGAATACGCGGCTGTGCTCCAGGAAGCGGTCCACCACGGATGTCACGCGGATGGTTTCGCTGACTCCGGGCAAGCCGGGGCGCAGGGCGCACACGCCGCGGCACACTAGATCGATGCGCACGCCCGCGCGACTGGCGCGATAAAGAGCTTGCACGATAGTCGGTTCGAGCAGGCCGTTGAGCTTGGCGACGATGCGCGCCGGCTTGCCGGCCTTCTGGTTCGCCGCCTCGCGCTCGATCTTCTCGACCATCACGTCTTGGAGGCGGCTCGGCGCGACGATGAGTTTGCGCCACTCCGGGAGCGCCGCGTAGCCGGTGAGGTAGTTGAACAGCAGGGTCACGTCGTCGGCGAACGCCACGTTCGCGGTGAACAGTCCGATGTCGGTGTAGGTGCGCGCGGTCTGCGGGTTGTAGTTGCCCGTACCCAGGTGAACGTAGCGGCGGATGCCGTCGTCGTCCTTGCGGACTACGAGCGCCACTTTGCAGTGGGTCTTGAGGCCGACGAAGCCGTAGACCACGTGCACGCCGGCCTTCTCGAGTTCCTTCGCCCAGAGGATGTTGCGCTCCTCGTCTAAGCGAGCTTTCAGTTCGATGACGGCCGTGACCTGCTTGCCGCGGTCGGCGGCGCGCTGCAGGGCTTTGACGATGGGCGAGTCGGAACTCGTGCGGTAGAGCGTCTGCTTGATCGCCTGCACCCGGTCGTCGTCGGCCGCGGCCTCAATGAAGTCCGTCACCGGCTTGAACGACTCGTAGGGGTGATGCACTAGGATGTCCCGCGCCCGGATCGCGGCGAAGGGGCTAGTCGCCATCAGGAAGTCTTTCACCGGCACCGGCGCGGCCGGCGGGTCGCGCAGCGCGTCGTAACCGGGGAGGGCGTGAACCTGGAACAGCCCGGTGAGGTCGAGCATCCCCGGCACGCGCGTCACGTCCACGGGGTCGAGGTCGAGGCTCGCAATCAAAAACTGCTCGACTTCGGGCGGCGCGCCGGACTCGATTTCGAGCCTCACCGCGTGGCCGCGGCGGCGCTGGCGCACGTTCTCTTCGATGGCCAGGAGCAGGTCTTCCACTTCGTCGTCGATCTCGAACTCGCTGTCGCGCGTCACCCGGAAGTTAACCGCGCCCAGAATCTCCATCCCAGGGAACAACTCGTCCAGGTGCAGGCGGATGACGGTTTCGAGCGGCGTCAGCGCGAGTTGGGCCTGCGGCCCGCCGGCGATATCGACCGGGGCGCTCTCGGGCTTCGGCGCCCCCGGCAGTTGCATGAGCCGCGGCAGCATCGCGGGCACTTGCACCAGGGCGAACAGCGGCTCGGTCTCCCCAGGGCGGCGCAGTTGCACCGCGAGGTTGAGGCGACCCTCGACGC
>CAXTPM010000144.1:0-10255 GCA_964245865.1 uncultured Fimbriiglobus sp.
GCAGCGCACGCAGCCGACTTCTTCGAGGTGGAAGCGCACGTAGCGCGCCTGCTCGGCGGGGAGGATGTCTTGCAGCAGGCCGGCGAGGGTCTCGCGCGTCGGGCAGGTAAGGTGCTCCCGCGACCAGATCGCGCCGAGGGTGTGGTCGTCGGGCGCGAGTTCGGCGCGCACCACGTCGAGGAGGGCCATCAGTTCGGGCCGGTCGCGCAGCGACTTCTCGACCCGCGCCGCCTCGGCGGCGGAGAGGGTCTCGTTGATGTACTCGGCCAGCGTCTGCCGGGAGATCGCGCTCAACGCTTCGCCGGGTTAGGAGTGCTTGCGCACGAGGGCGTCGAACTCGGGGCTGGTGCGGCGCGCGCTCGCGGCGAGGTCGGCGAGGAAGCGCTTCTCGAGTTCATCGACCACGCCATCAGCCCCGACGAAGGCCTCGAGCCACTGCGCCTCGGCCGCGCCAACAACGCCGTCGCGCAGGATCGATTTTTTGACGATCTGGAACACGAACTCGTGGAACTCGCCGGTCGCCTTGGTCGCCGACTGGCGCAGGTTCAGGAGGAACTCGGCCTCCATCTGGCTAATCACCGCGTCGCCGAGGAACTCGTCGCGCAGGATTTGCGTCTCCTCGGCGTCGATCACGCCGTCGGCCAATATGAGTCGCTTGCAGAGGGACTTCCAGTCGGCCATTACGATTCGCCTCGGTTCGGGGTGGCGGGACCGCCGCTAGGGAGATGATAGCCGAAATCGCCGCGCCGGTCGAGATTCCCCCTTGACGCGCTTCGGAAAGCCGTCGAAACTGCACACTCGGTAGACGATTCGACCTGAACTCCCCGCAGGATCGGAGCAGCCGGTGGACATCGCGCGCAAGTTCGACGAGGCCCAGAAAGACCTGGCCCACCTCAAAGACGTGGTCGCCCGCCTGCAGCGGCGGGCCGAGAAGCAGTCGGCCGTGCTCCAGGCGATGCTCGACGTGTACGGCCCCAAGTTGGGCGTGTCGAATGCCGACCTGCTCGGGCACATCAAGGACGCCGAGGCGGGCCGCGAGACCGCGCTCTCGAAGGGCTGCACCGACTGCCGGCGCCCCATGGGTCCGCGCCAGGCGAAGTGCCTGTACTGCGGCGCGGTGCGGAACCTGGAGCCGACCACCGAGGTCCACCGGCTCGCGCCGGAGTAGTTCGGGCGCGGAACGCCCCTACTTCGCCTTGCCCTCGGCGGCGCGCACGAGTTTCTCGACCGCCGCGTCGAGAACCTTGGTGCCGGGGTCGCCCTTCCACTTGTGGCGGATAACACCGTCGTGGTCGAGGAGGTAGACCGTCGGCCAACTGCGCACGCCCCACTTCGTGGCGATCCCGTTGAGTTCGCCGCCGCAGCGGAACGACGGCCACGTCATTCCGTTCTTTTCGACGGCGGCGCGGACACTCGGCAAGTTATTGATCGGCTTGCCGTCGGCCCCGGTGACGGTGTCGCCTTCCTCGGGGATCGTGTCGCCGTTCACGCCGACGATGCCGAACGGCCGGCCGGCGTAGGTTTCGAGCAACTTGCGCTCGTGCGGCACCATCGCCATGCACGGGCCGCACCACGTCGCCCAGAACACCACGAGCGTGACCTGGCCCCGACTGTCGGAGAGCTTGAGCGGCCTGCCGTCCAGGTCGAGGCCGGCCGTTTCGGGCACGACCTTGCCGACCGCGAGGTCGCGCACGGCGAACAACAGCCGCCCGGCGGTGTCGGCCAGGGTGCCGGAGCCGTACCCGCCTTCGAGCGCCGCCCAGCCGCTCTTGCGGATCGGCTCCAGCAGCGCGACGGCCTCCTCGGGCTTGCCGGCGTCGGCGAGGCTCTCGGCGAGGTGATACTTCGCCCACATCCGCAAGAGCAAGTTCGGCGTCGTCTCGATCACCGCGCGGCGGAACTCGTCGGGCGCGCCGGGGAAGCGCACGAGCCGGTCGATCGCCTTGCTCGCGGGGTGGTGCTCCAGCGCGAGCATGTAGAGGTCCGGCCCGGTCAGGCGCAGCTCGGTGAGGCAGAACAGAATTGCGTTAAGGCCGAGTTCGTCGGCGGGGTTCTCTAGCACTAGCTCGCGCGCCGGCTTCTCGAACCGCTTCACCCGCTCGGCCCACTCCGGGTAGTCGCCGTCGGCGTCGGGCTTGAGTTTGCCGTTGCGGATGTCGCGCCGGAAATCGACGCCGGCCTGCTCGAACTCGGCGCGCAGCGTTTCCAGGCGCTTGGCGCGCGTCGGCGGCTCGTCCCCCCCGGCGGATGGGGCGAACACGAGCAGTGCGGCAACGGCGAGTCGGGTCATCGGCGGCTCCGGGTGGGGAGTGGTGATCGTCGCACGGCGGCGGGGCGTGTGCAAGGGGCTGGCGGCGACCTTCCCCCTTGCACACGCCCCGCCGGCGAACTACCCTCAACCGCACGCCCCCGCCCCGCCGCGAGACTGCCGATGGCCACCGCTACCGCCCCCGCCGAGACGTTCGCCTGGGCCAGCCCGAGCTTGCGTGCCCGCCTGCTGGACGACCCCGCCGAAGTCCTCAAAGAGCGCGGCGTCGGCGTGCCGGTCGATATGCCGCTCGAACTCGTCCACGAGTTCGCCCGCATCGCGCTTTTACTTTGGGTCGATGGCAAGCTCACGAGTGCCGACGACTTCCGCATCGACCCGGCCGACGAGGGGCTGCTGTTCGGCCGCGGCGTGTGGGAATCGACCCGCACGGTCGATGGCCTGCCGTGGCTGTGGAACCTGCACATTGATCGGCTCAAGCAGTCGGCGGCGGTGCTGGGCATCGACGTGGCTCCCGAGCGCCTGCCGGACGCCGAGGCGGTGCGCGGCTTCGTGAGGAGCCTCACCACCCACGATGTCGTCGTGCGGCTGAACGTCACGGCCGGCCGGCCAGGCGGGACTGGACTCGTGTGGATGAGCGCCGCCCCGCTCTCGCCGCACCCCGAGGGCGGCTTGCGTCTGCGCACGGTGCGGAACCCGGTGCAGAAGGGCCAGCCGTACCTCGAACTCAAGACGTTCCAGTACGCCACGCGCCTTCGCATCGGCCAGGAGGCGGCGTTCGGCGGCTATGACACCGCACTGATGGTCGATGACGACGGCCACTTGCTGGAGGCCGCGCAGGCGAACTTGTTCGTGCGCCTCGACGACGGCTGGTTCACCCCCACCGCCGACGGCGGCTTCCTGCCGGGGACGGTGCGGCACGCCTTATTGAGTAGTTCGCCGATCCCGATCCGCGAGCGCAAGCTGCCGATGAGTCTGTTGAGCGAGGTGCGCGAGGCGTTCGTGACCAACAGCAATTTGGGCATCGCGCCGGTGGTCAAGATCGACTCGTTCGACTACCCCGTCGGCGACGACACGCGCAGCTTGCAAAAGTGGCTGGAGCCGGCGGCGCCGGGGGGCGTGCGGTACCTGTTCGTGAACCGGGTAGCGGTGCGGCGGTGAGCCTTGCTCTCGTCACTGCCGCAATCGAGTCGCCGACCGCCGGCGCCATCTCCGCGCTGCTCGACAGCGAACACGCCGTGTTCTGGGTCGATTGGCGGGAGTACGACGAGAACATCCCCGACGCCTGCGAGTTGGTCCTTCAAACCGGGCACCTTTCGGGCGAACACATCGAGGTTTCCGCGCCGCCCGGCCACGAAGTCGCCGTCCGGTTCCGCGAGCGCCGGGTGGTGGTGCCGCTCGGGGCGCACGGCGAGGGGTCTGCCGACCGGCACCTGACGCTCCTGGCCCTCAACGACGCAATGCGGCCAGAGTTCGAGGCCCGGTTTTGTCTGGACTCCGACGGCTCGGACACCCTCGCGTTCCTGCCCCTGCCGTGCGAGACCTGGGCCGAATTGGAGGCGCGGCATGGGACGGCGGTCGCCGCGCGATTCCGCGTACTCTCGGAGCGCCCGAACGTGTTCACCGACCCGCCCGCGCCGACCGCCGCCAACAGTCCGGCCGACGCGGGCGTCGTCGGCCGGGCCAGGCGCTTCCTTGACCGGCTGTTCTGAGCGGGGGGTGTCAGCCCCCCGAGGCAGAGGCCATCACTCGGGGCAAGTACGAATCACTTGACTGCCTCGGGGGGCTGACACCCCCCGCTCAGAAGTCAGCAGCCCCAGCCTTATTCCGCCAGCCCCGCCCGAATCGCCGCGTCCAGCTTCGCCGATTCACTCGGGTGCCCGTGCCACAGCGTCCGGCCGCTGCCGTCGAGGAGCACGAGGGTCGGGTAGCCCTTGACGCCGAAGCGCTCGCCGAGCGAACCCGGCGTCTCGCCGGGTTCGGTGTAGAGCAGGTAGTTCAGCTTCTGCTGCTTCTTGTACGACGCGCATAGCTCGATGCGCTTGGCGGGGGTGGCGTCGTCGCAGAGCACGCCGACCACTTCGAGGCCACCCCCGGCGTACTGCGTCTGAATGCCGATGAGGGCCGGGGCGTACTTCTTGCACGGGGCGCAGGTGCTGGTGAGGAAGTCGAGGAGCACCAGCTTGCCGGGCTGGCCGGCGGGGAACTCGCGCTCGACGCCCTTGGCATCGACGAGTGCGAACTCCGACCCCGGCACGACCGATGGCGCGGGGGCCGAGCGCGCCTGGCGCACCGGCGGCAGGCTCATCGTCGGCGGGCGGTCTACTTCGCCCGAGGTCTGCAAGTCGCCGCGCGGCAGTACGGTCAAGGGCGGCACCGGCGCGGGCGAACTTGCCGGCACGGCCGGCGCCGGCTCGGGGCGCGGGTTGGCCGCCGCCCCGCCGGCCACCAGGGGCGGCGGCAGCGGCTCGACTTTGACGCCCTCGGCCCCCGGCAGCGTCGGCGGCACGGCCGAGAGCGGCGGCAGGCCCGGCGCCTCGGGGGGAATCACCGGCACCGTCGGCGGCGGGCGGTTCGGCGAGGGGATGCGCGTGTCGAGCGGCCCGAGACTGGGCGCCGGCACGTTGGCCGGCGCGGGCGGCGCGCCGCCACTCGCACCCGGCACACTCGGGAACGCCACGTCCTCGCGCAGCGCGAGTGTCACGAGTTCGTTGCCGGACTTCGCGTAGGTGCGGCCGGAGAGCGGCACGCCGTCGAGTTGGGCGCGCGCGGTCAGGCGGTAGGTGCGCTTCGGCGGCAGTCCGGGGATGCGGAAGTAGCCCTGGGCGTCGGTGCGCACCTCGATCGGCGGCTTGCCCGAACTCCCGCCGCCCTCGTCGGCCTCGAACTCGATGCTCACGTCCTTGGCGCGCTGGCCGTCGGGGTAGGTGACGAACCCCGCGAGCGTCGCCTCGGCGCCGGGCTTACTCGTGGTCGCCCCGCCGCCGAGCCAGTCGGGCTGGCCGCGGCCCGCCGGCAAGACTGGCGGTCGCGGGCGCTTGTCGGTGCCCGCGCACCCCGCGAAGAGGCCCGCCAGGAGGAACAGGGCCGGGCGTCGAGGCATCGCAATCGGCCCTCTCGGCCCCGTCGGGTCGTCCGACACACACTGCTAGAACTTCCGGCGATTCTTCCGTCAAGTGCCGGCCCCGTCAAGGCCGAAGGGGCGCGGCGTGCCGACGCTGCCGGCGGGGCGGGATGGGCGACCGGCGGAACCCGCAGCCCTTCGCGCAAGCGTGGCAAGCGGGGCGGACTGTGAGGCGCGGTTGACGCCCGCCGCCGGGGCCGCTACCGTGAGCGCCTGAGACTTCTGCCGCGCGAGAATCGGGGGTTGGCCGTGAGTGTTTCGCCCGCAACGGTCCCCGCCCCCCCCGCGCCGCGGCGCCGGTTCCTCGCGCTCTTTATCACGCTGGCGCTCTCCGGGCTGATCGCCGACCAGGCGACGAAGTACGGCCTGTTCCACCGGCTGTACGCCGAGGGGACGCGCCGCGGCGAACTCGACGTGGCGCCCGGCTGGTTCCGCTTCACCGCCGAGTACGAACCGTCCACCGAGGTGAGCGGCGGCGTGCTGGGCAAGTTGCAAACCGTGAGCGCGCCGGTGATGCCGCGCGTAAACAACGGGGCGCTGTTCGGCCTCGGCACCGGCTACAAGGCGTTCGACAACGGCCTGTTCGCGGCGGTCAGTGCCCTGGCCGCACTCGCAATCGCCGTGTGGGCCGTGCGCGGCCCCACGAGGAATGACCGCTGGCTGAGTGCCGCGCTGGGCCTGTTGTGGGGCGGCACGGTGGGGAACTTCTACGACCGCGTGGTGTTCAGCGGCGTGCGCGACTTCTTGCACTTCTACAAGCCGCTCCCAGTGATCGGCGAGTGGCCGGTGTTCAACGCCGCGGACTGCTGCTTAGTAGTGGGGGTGACGCTGCTGGTGCTGCACGCGCTGGTGACGCCGAGCGAACTGGTGACCGCGGAGACCTCACCCCCCGGCCCCCTCTCCCAGGAGGAGAGGGGGGGACCGCGCGTCGCTGCTTCAAACAATGGCTAGCTCCCGTTCGGAACTCGCCCAGTAGACTTCTCCCCCTCTCCTCCTGGGAGAGGGGGCCGGGGGGTGAGGTCTCTTCCCGCCGAGTGACTCGCCCCGACATGGAACCCGACTTCCTCGCCGCCATCCACGCCGAGCCGCACTCCGACACCCCGCGCCTGGTGTTCGCCGACTGGCTCGACGAGCGCGCCCAACCCGGCGACGCCGAGCGCGCGGAGTTCATTCGGCTGAGCGTGCAGGAACCGCAGCGGACGTTCTGGGAGGACACCGGGCCGACCGACCGGGCGTCGGAACTCGCGGCGGCTTGCTGGGACGACTGGACCGAGGCCCACCGCACTCGCCTCGCCGGGTCGCCGTTCCAGCGCTGGCTCGGGACGGCGGCCTGTTCGTGGGGCTACCGGCGCGGGTTCGTAGCGGTCTTCGGCGGCACCCAGCAAGTCGTGTTCGACGCCTGGGGCGATTTATTTACGCTCGGGCCGGTCGAGTCGGTGAGCGTTTCCCCTGTCCGACGACTCGCCGACGTTTCGTCGCTGCGCCTCTTCCTGGATCGGCCGTGCGTGAGGTCGCTGAGCCTGGTCGCCGACGACCTGCGTGACGACTGCCTGGACCACCTGCGCCGCGCGGCCGACTGGCTCCGCGCCTTGGATCGCGTCGATCTGTCGTCCGTGGACGGCGACTACGCCGCCGCCGACCGCCTGCGCGCCTGGCTCGACCGCGACCCGACTTTAGCGCACGTCACCCTCGGTAGCCGGTTCGGCCCCCACCCCAGCCGGGGGTTTACTCCTTTAAGCTAGCCATGTCGATCACGAAGCGATACTTCACGTCGTTCTTCAGCAGCCGCTCGTAGGCATCGTTGATCTGCTCGATCCGAATCATCTCGGTGTCCGCGACGATCCCCTTCTCGGCGCAGAAGTCGAGCATCTCCTGCGTCTCGGCGAGGCCGCCGATGCCCGACCCGGCGAAACTGCGCCGGCCCATAATCACGCTGAACGCCGCGATCGGCTGCGGGTTCTCGGGCGCACCGACCAGGCAGAGCGTGCCGTCGAGCTTGAGCAGGTTGAGGTACGCGTTCACGTCGTGGTCGGCCGAGACGGTGTCGAGGATGAAGTCGAAGCTCGCCGCGTGCGCAGCCATTTGTGACTCGTCCTTCGAGACGACGACCTCGTGCGCCCCGAGCCGCTTGCCGTCGGCGACTTTGCCGGGCGAGGTGGTGAACAGCACCACGTGCGCCCCGAAGGCGCTGGCGAACTTCACCCCCATGTGCCCCAGTCCGCCGAGGCCGACGATCCCGACCTTCTTGCCCGGCCCGGCCTGCCAGTGCCGCAGCGGCGAGTAGGTGGTGATGCCGGCGCACACCAGCGGCGCCGTCGCGGCGAGATCGACCTTCTCCGAAACCTTCAGGGTAAACGCCTCATCGACCACGACGCGCTTCGAGTAGCCGCCGTAGGTCATTTTGCCGGTGTGCGGGTCGGGGCTGTTGTAGGTCTGGGTGTTCCCCTTCTCGCAATACTGCTCCAGCCCGCGCGTGCAGCTCGCGCACTTGCGGCACGAATCGACCAGACAGCCGACCGCCACCAGATCACCCGCCTTGAACTTCGTGACGGCGCTGCCCACGGCACTCACGCGGCCGACGATCTCGTGGCCGGGGACGATGGGGTACGTTGAACCCTTCCAGTCGTTGCGCGCCTGGTGCAAGTCGGAGTGGCAGACGCCGCAGTACAGGATGTCGATCGAGACATCGGTGGGCAGCGGGTTGCGGCGCTCGATGGCGAACGGCGCGAGGGGGCTGGTGTTGGATTGGGCGGCGTAGCAGGCGGTAGGCATGGTGGTCACAGAGCCTTCGGTGGCGGGGCGTGCGAAGCCTTGAGTGTAGGCGCCGGCGGCGGAAGTTCCCACACCACCGCCGTGGTGCCGGTGGCGGCACCGACTAGTTTGCCGTCGGGCGAGAAGGTGATGTGGTCGGCCCGGACGCCGCCGAGGGGCAGGGCAAAAGCCTGGCGCCCGGTGGCCACGTCCCAGCACTCTAGGCAGTCGGAGCGGACGAAGGCGATGCGCTTACCGTCGGGGGTCCAAACGGGGTCGTAGTCACAAGTCCGGGTGCCGCCGAGGTCGGCGAGTTTGACGCCGGTGGCCAGCGCGTACACGCTGATCTGCTCGTCCACAATTGCCACCGACTGGCCGTCGGGGGAGATCGCGGGCCGGGGACGCAATGTATTACTGGCAATGCGGATGCGGCGGACTTCCCGGCCGGCCTCGGCGTCCCAAATGACTAGCTCGTAGGGGCCACCGGCGTCGATGAGGCTCGCGTTCTTGTTGGGCCGCTTCCGATCCGCCTTGGTCGAGGCCATCCACCAGGCGAACTTGCCCGTCGGGTCCGTGCCGTCAACGTGTGCCTCGTCGGACAGTGGGCGGGCGGTGGTGGCCCGGCCCGGCTTGTGCCGCGTGACCTTCTTGTCGTGGAAGACGACAACCCCCGTGCCGGACGCGGTGAACCGGATGGGAAAGTCCCTGTGCGACACGGCGATGCGGTCGATCTCCACCCCCGTCCGGGTGTCGGTGACGACCGCCTCCAGGTCGCGCGACACGGCGAGCGCCTGCCGGCCGTCGGGACTCAGGGCCACTGCCCACGGCCGGGCAACCCCGAGCGCGACCGACGAGTACTGCTGGCCGGTGCGGGGGTTCCAGGCGCGAACTGTGCCGTCCAGGCCGGCCGTGGTAGCCACCTCCGAAGTCAGGCGCAGGTCGGCGACGGCGTCCTGGTGCCCGAGTGGGGTACGGAGTTGTTGACCCGTGCTCGCGTCGAAGAACCGCACCGTCGCCCCGGCCACGGCCAGGGTGGGCGAGTCCGGCCCGAACTTCACTCCGCACGGGGTGTGGTAGTGCCCCGGCAGGGTGTGCAAGAGTGCCCCGTCGGCGAGCCGGTAAACGCGGACGGCGGTGTCCCCCCCGCGCCGGTCAACACTGACGTGCCCCCAACTGGCGGCGAAGGCGGCGAGCCGGCCGTCGGGCGACACCGCCACGGCCCCCATTTCGATGACGGTTCCGTCCGAACCCTTGATCGGCTCGCCGGGCGATCCCGGAATCAGTTCCCCGGTCGATACGTCCCAGACCCGCCCTCCCCAGCGGCACGCCGCGAGCAGCCGCTTGCCATCGGGGGTGAACGCGAGGCTCCGCACCCGCGCTTCGCCCTTCATCGCGCGCACCAGCCGGCCGGTGCCCACCTCCCAGAGGCGCACTTCGTTCTGGTCTTCGGCCGCGACGAGGGTTCCGTCGGGCGAGAAGGCAACCGCCTCGACCGAGTTGCAGGGCTTCCGCCGCTCGATGGTGCGGACCACCTCGCCGGTGGCGGTGGCGTGCAGGGTGAGGTCGTCGGAGCCGGCCGTCACGAGCCGGTTGTCGGGCGAAACCGCCAGCGCGTACGGCCGGCCGGTCTTCGAGCGCTCGGCCTGCCAGAGCCGTTCCCCCGTGGCGAGGTTCCAGTAACTCACCGTCGAGTCTGTGCCGCAGACCGCGACGCGACCGCCGGCCGGCGAGATCGCCACCCCGTGTGCCGAGTCGTGGTCGAACGCTTTCAGGAGCCGGCCCGTTGCCGCGTCCCAGACGCGCACTTGTGCTTTCTCGGGCCAGGCGCGGCCGCAGGTGACGACCGTCCGGCCGTCCGGCGTGAGGTCGAAGCCTGAGATCAAGTCCGGGTGGCGGAAGCTCGCCGGCCCGAGCCGCGCGAGCGCCCCCGGCGGCAGACCGTACACCGCATCGGGCAGCGGGCCGGCGGAGCGCCCCAGTGCCAGGCACCCCGCCACCAGCGCCACCGCCAGAATTCGCCGCATCGCCGCTCTCCGGGGTTTACGCCTTCGCCGCCGCCATCGCCGCGCGCACCGCCGTGCCCAAATCCGCAGGCGTCGGCGCCACCTCGATGT
>CAXTPM010000145.1:0-9819 GCA_964245865.1 uncultured Fimbriiglobus sp.
GTTCGGCGAACACAAGGCACCGGTCGTGGCCAGGGCGCTCGAACTGCCGCCCAGCGAAGCGGTGACTGCGAGTTTCTTGCAGGAGCACCCGAACGCCGCGTTCGTGCTGGACCACGCGGCGGCGGCGGAACTCACGGCCGTCAAGCGCCCGTGGGAGGTCGGGCCGTGCCGCTGGACGCCGGACCTCGTGCGCCGGGCGGTGGTTCACCTGAGCCTGTCGTGCGGCAAGGGCTTGCAGATGCTCGGCGACGCGGACTTCCGCGACCACCACCTGTACGAATTACTGCGCGAGCGCGGCCCGGCCGAGCGCATCGGCGAGGAGGTGTTCCACGACCGCCTGGGCACCCTACGCCCGCACCCGGCCGGGAGTTCGCCGAAGTCGATATTAGTATTTAGCCCGCACCCCGACGACGACGTGATTAGCATGGGCGGCACCATCATCCGCCTAGTACAGCAGGGGCACAGTGTTAATATCGCGTACATGACGAGCGGCAATATTGCCGTGTTCGACCACGACGCGCGGCGGTTCCTTGATTTCGTCGATAGCTTCGCCGGGCGGTTCGGCGACCAGCGCGAGCGCGCCGAAATCGCGTCGATGAAGTCGCGCCTCGAGACGTTCATGGAGGCCAAGAGGCCCGGCGTGCCCGACAGCGGCGAACTCCTGGAAATCAAGGCGATGATCCGCGCCGCCGAGGCCCGCGCGGCGGCTCTGGCATGCGGCGTCCCGCCGGGGCAGTTGTCGTTCCTGAACCTCCGCTTCTACCGCACCGGCACCGTGACCAAAGCGCCCGTGCAGCCGGACGACGTTACCGACGTGATGAATCTATTACGCCGCGTCCGCCCCGCGCAAATCTACGTCGCCGGCGAAATGTCGGACCCGCACGGCACGCACCGCCTGAGTGCGGAGTGTATTTTCGAGGCCGTCCGCCGCGTGCGCTCCGAACCCGACATTGCCCCATTCACGGTGTGGCTGTACCGGGGCGCGTGGGAGGAGTGGGCGCCGCACGAGGTCGAGATGGCCGTGCCGCTCTCGCCGGATGTATTAGAGCGCAAAAAGCAGGCAATATTTAGGCACCAGTCGCAGAAAGACCGCGCGATGTACCCCGGCGGCAGCGACAGCCGCGAGTTCTGGCAGCGCGCCGAAGCCCGGAACCTAGCGACGGCACGGGCCTACGACGCGCTCGGGCTGCCGGAGTATTACGCGCTCGAAGCGTTCGTGGAGTGGCGCGGGTAGGATGGGGCCACCTGAAGGCGGGCCGTCACCTCGATCTCGATCTTCATCCGCTTATCCGCGAGTCCCGCCGCGAACATCGTCGCCGCCGGGCGCACCTCACCGAAATAGTGCCGCAGCACCGGCCAGCACGCCTCGAAGTCGGCGGCGTCGGGCAGAATGTAGCGCACGCGCACCACGTCGGCCAGCGTCGCCCCGGCCTCGGCGAGCGCGGCCGCGATGTTACGCAAGCACTGGTCCGCCTGCTCGGCCACGTCGCTTGAAATGGTCATCGTCGCGTAGTCGAACCCCGTGGTGCCGGAGACGAACACCCAGTCGCCGTCGATGACTGCGCGCGAGTAGCCGATTTGAGACTCGAACGGCGAGCCGGAACTGATGAGGCGGCGCGTCACTGGGGAAGTCTCCGAGTGTCGAATTGATCGCGGCTCACCGCTCGGGCAGGGTGTACTCGAACTCGTAGGTGTGGATTTTATCTACGACCTGGATCGTCATTTTGCCGGCCAGGCCCGCCAACTGTTCGGTCCCCGAGTCCGGCACGACGGTGATCGTCAGCCGCTGCTCGCCGCGCTGCATCACGCCGCTGTGTTGGAGGACGAACGCCCCGACCTTGCCGTGCAGTTTGCCGGCGACGCGCTCGACGGCGACGTATCCGGCCGAGCCTTTGGTGGCCGTCAACGCCGTGAGCATTTCGCCCGCGCCGACCGCTTCCAGGCCACCGCTGAATGTTTTGTCGAGCGACATCCGGCCGAGGGATGCGTCGGCGGTCTTGTCGTGCAAGGCCAGCGGGGCGAGCTTGACCTCGAACGTGCCTTTAGCGGAAGTCGTCATCGCGTCCTCCCACAGCGTCTTCTGTACAGATGTCGATGCTACCGGGCCACGGCCCGGCCGTCAATAGCATCGGGGCAGCGCCCTTGCCAACCCCCGCCGTTCCGCTATCATAGCGGCTTCTAGGCTAGCGGCCCCCCAACGGGTGGATGTGGATCATGGCGAAGTCGTGCATTTTCACCGGCCGCACCGGCGCGTTCGGCAACCAGAAGACCTACCGCGGTAAGGCCAAGTACCTCGGCGGCGTCGGCAAGAAGATCACCGGCATCAACCGCCGACGCTTCAAGGCCAACTTGCAGAAGGTGAAGTGCGTGGTTGACGGCGAAGTCAAGCGCGTCTGGGTGAGTGCGGCCGCGATTCGCAGCGGGCTGGTCGTCAAGCCGATTAAGCGCGCCCCGTTCACGATGTCGGCCTAGTCGCCTTCTAGCCGGGAATCGTATGGCCCTCGACTTAGCGCAAGTGCGCCAGGTGGCGAACCTCGCACGCCTCGAACTCTCCGACGCCGACCTGACACTCATGGCCGGGCAGTTGAACCGCGTCCTTGAATACGTTGACGCCCTCCAGGAAGTCAACACCGACGGCGTCGAGCCGCTCGCGCACCCGCTGCCGCTGCGGAACGTGTTCCGCGCCGACGAGCCGGTGCCGTCGCTGCCCGTGGCCGACGCGCTCTCGAACGCCCCGGCCCGGCAGGGCGACTACTTCGCGGTCCCGGCGGTGTTCGACTCGGCCGACGAGATGACCGCCTAGTTCGCCACCTCGGAACGTGCATTCATGGCAAGCCCGCCGATCGTCGGTTCCACCGCCACACGCCTCCTGCAACTGCAAGCCGACTCCGGCGTCCGCGCGATCGATATCGCCGAGGCGTACCTCGCTAGCATCGCCGCCCGCGATCCATCCATTCAAGCGTTTCTGTATGTGAACCCCGACTCGGTGCGCGCCCAGGCCGCGCGCATTGATGCCAAGCGCGCCGCCGGGCAGCCGGTCGGCAAACTCGCCGGGGTGCCGGTCGCAATTAAGGATGTGTTGTGTACCAAGGGCGTGCCGACGACCTGTTCGAGTAAAATGCTCGAGCACTTCGTGCCCCCCTACGACGCCACGGTGGTCGAGAAACTCGTCGCCGCCGACGCGGTGATCCTCGGCAAGACCAACATGGACGAGTTCGCCATGGGGTCGAGCACCGAGAACAGCGCCTACAAGATCACCAAGAACCCGTGGGACACCACGCGCATTCCCGGCGGCTCGTCGGGCGGAAGTGCCGCGGCCGTCGCGGCTTGCGAAGCGCCGGTGTCGCTCGGCACCGACACCGGGGGGTCGATCCGCCAGCCCGCAGCGCTGTGTGGTCTGGTGGGCGTGAAACCGACTTACGGCCGCGTCAGCCGCTACGGCCTGATCGCGTTCGCCAGTAGTCTCGACCAAGTCGGCCCGTTCTCGCACGATGTCGCCGACTCGGCGCTGTTGATGGAAGTGATTTCGGGGCACGACCCGCGCGACTCGACGAGTGTAGACCGGCCGGTGCCCGAATACACGCGCACACTCGACACGCCCGTCGGGAACCTGCGCATCGGCGTTCCGGCCGAGTTCTTCGACGCGGGACTCGACCCCGAGGTGCGCGCGCTCGTCACCGCCGCGCTCGACGTGTACAAGTCAAAAGGCGCCACGCTGGTGCCGATCAGTTTACCGCACGCCACAAAATACGCGCTCGCGGTGTACTACATCGTGGCGACGGCCGAGTGCAGCAGTAACTTGGCGCGCTTCGACGGCATGCACTACGGCCACCGCACGCCGGCCAAAACCGACCTGATCCGCACCTACGCCAAGTCGCGCGGCGAGGGCTTCGGCCGCGAAGTCCAGCGCCGCATTATGCTCGGAACGTATGCGCTTTCGAGCGGCTATAAAGATGCCTATTACCTCAAAGCGCTGAAGGTCCGCCGGTTGATTTACGACGAGTTCGCCGAGGCGTTCACGAAGTGCGACGTGGTGATGGGGCCGACGACGCCCACGCCGGCGTTCAAGATTGGTGATAAGTCCGGCGACCCACTGGCGATGTATTTGAGCGACCTCTACACCCTCAATTGCAACCTCGCCGGCATCGCGGGGGTCAGCGTCCCCTGCGGGTTCAGCGCGTCGAACCTGCCGGTGGGACTGCAACTGCTCTCGCCCGCGTTCGACGAGGAGCGCATGTTCCAGATTGCCCGCATGTACGAAAACGCCACGGACTGGCACACGCGCCGGGCGGGTTGAAGAATAACTTTGCCGCCGAGGGCGCCAAGGGATGAAAAGACGTAATCTTTTGTATTCCTTGGCGGACCTGGCGCCCTCGGCGGCGAAGTCTGCCTGAGTTGGATTAAAACCCCTGCTCTCCCGCGAACGAGGTGTTGCCCTTGCGCCCCTCGATTTTGCCGAGCACGCGGTCCAGGTGCCGCTCCATCTTTTCGAGTGCGGCCTCGAGGGCGTCGGCGACGGCGCCGGAACTGTGGCTCGTCACGTGCGGCGGCAGGCCGGCGATTTTGACCTCGACGCGTGCGACCTTGTCGTTGCCGCCCTCCTTGTTGCCGCCGTTCTCGTCGTTGAGGTAAACTTCGACGCGCGTGATCTTCGGCCCGAAGCGCTCCAGTGAGGCGCGCACGCTCGTCTCGACGTACTCGACGGTGCGCAGGTCGCCGGTGATGAGGGCGTCGGTATTGACTTGAATCAGCACGGTAGATTCCCGCAGGGCTTGGCCGTCGGCCGGGGAGGTTCGCCACGGGGGGCGTTGTTGCAAGCGGCGGGCCAAAGTGGCGCCCTTGCCACTCGCCGGGGGGTTCCGCATCATGGGTTGGCCATGGAGTTGTCGCGCAACCTCACCATCGATTGCGTCTCGCGGCTCGAGCCGGCCGCGGCGCGGCAGCTCGACGCCGGGCGCCCCGTCGCGCACGCGGTCGAACTGCTCCGCCAGGGCCGGGTGGGGTGCCTGCTGGTGACGCGCGGCGAACTCCTGGTGGGCATCTTCACCGAGCGCGACTTACTGGTGCGGGTACTCGCCGCCGGGCTGCCGCTGGCCACGCCGGTGGCCGAATGCATGACCGCCGGCCCCGTGACCGTCGGCCCGGCCGACCCCGTGCGCGCCGCACTCAGCAAGATGCAGCGCGGCGGCTACCGGCACCTGCCCGTGGTTGATGAGCGCGGCCGGCCGGTGGGCATTTTAAGCGCGAAGCACATCATTCGCTACATCGTCGAGCACTTCCCGGCGGTGGTGTACAACCACCCGCCGACGCCAGCTTACCCCGCCGAGCGCTTCGGGCCGTGAGTGCGGCTCAGGCTCTCGGCGAGGCCGGCCAGCTCACGCCGGTCGGGGTCGGATAACTCATCCCCGGCGTAGCGCACCCGGTCGCACCCCGAGAGCAACTCGAAGGCGGCGTCGGCGAACGGCCGGCCGGCGAGCAGTTCACCCAACTCGCCGGTGGTCCGCTCCCGTGCCGGCACCCCGTGCGCGGCCTGCAGGAAGTCCCGCGCCCACTCCGAGAGGCGCGCCGCCCACTCCGCACCCGGCAAGGCCGAGTCGGCGCGGAGGTCCGCCAGGCGGCGGGCGAAGTCGTCGGCGGGGGCATCGCGGAATGGGCGGCGGGCAAGTCGCCAGATCGCAAACCCGCCGGCGGCGAGTACCGCAGCGAGTGCGGCCGGCCCCGGCCACGCCGGCCACTCGGGCGCAGTCGGCGACTCGGCCGGGGCCGCGAACCCGCTCCCTGGGCGCAGTTGCGCGAGGTCGGCGGTCACGCTCGCCGTCACGTCCACGCTCAAGTTCGGGGGCGTCGCCACCTCGGCCCGCGCGCCGGGGCCGCTCCGCACGCTCACTGGGCGGAAGCCGAGCGGCAGCGCCGACCCCGGCCGGCGCGGCGAGGCGTCGTAGGCCACGCTCGCCCGCTCCCAACCCGGCCGTCCGGGGAGGGCTTCGACGGCGGCGGGGCGGGCGAGCGCCAAGTCCCAGTTGGTCGCCGCGAGTTCGCTCAAGAGTTCCGACGGCGGGGGCCAATCGACTTCCAGCGGCGCCGGCCCGTCGATGGAGAGTGTGAGCCGCACGCGCTCGGCCAGCCGGATGGCTGGCGGTTCCACACTCGCGCCCGCTCCCACAGTCGGCGGATTCATGCGTCCCGCCGACTGTGGGAGCGGGCGCGGAGGTAGCGCGTTAGTTGCCCGAAGTGGTCCCCGCTCGTGGAGACGCGCTCGTGGCCGACGCGCAGCTGCGCCAGCCACGCGACGAGTTCATCGCGGCGAACTTCAGCCCGCGCCCGGAACGCCGCGCGGAACTCGGCCGAGCCGCTGTCCACCAGCGTGGCGCGGCCGGTCTCGGCGTCGGCGACGCGCACCAGCCCCGCGTCGGGCCACTCGTCTTCCACGGGGTCGGAGATCTCGAGCGCCGCCACGTCGTGCTGCCGGGCCACGCGGCCCAGGACGTTGCCCAGGCGCCGGTCGTTGGGGGCGATGAGGAAGTCGCTAATCAGGAAGATCACCGCCCGCTGCCGCTGCCGTGCGGCCAGGTACTCGAGCGCTTTGGCGAGGTTCGTGCCGCCCGTGCGCGGACTCGCCGTGAGGATGTCGCGCACCCGGCTGAGGGCCAGGCGCCCGCCCTTCCCCGGCCAGGCCACGCGCTCGAGGTCGCCCCCGACGCCCAGCCAGCCGGCCCGGTCCTGGTGCGCGGCCGCGAGCAGGAGCAGCACCGACGCCAACTCGGCCGCGACGGCGGACTTGGCGTGCCGCCCCGTACCGAGGCGCATACTGTCCGACAGGTCGAGTACCACGAACACCGTCAGTTCGCGCTCCTCCACGTAGCGCTTCACATACGGTGTGCCGAGGCGCGCGGTGACGTTCCAGTCGATGAAGCGGACATCGTCGCCGGGTTCGTAGGCGCGGACATCCTCGAACAACAACCCGCTGCCCCGGAACGCCGAGCGGTAGCTGCCCCCGGCGCCCGCGCGCACCGCCCGGCGGACGCGCAACCTCAGGCGCCGGACCTGGCGGTAGACTTCGGCGGGGATCACGCCTAGCCCGGCTCCTCGAGGTAGGTGTAGCCCGCGAGGCCGTTCTCGTAGAAGCCCAGGAAGTCGCGGCTCTCCGCGACCGAGAGTTTATTGAGCCGCACCGCGCGCTCGACATCCTTGCGCATGCGGTTCAATAAAATTTCCGCGGAGTATTGCACGTAGTGCAGCACCTCGGTGACGGTGTCGCCCTTAATCACCGTATCGACGTTCGGCGTGCCGTCGGGTTCCATGTGGACATGCACGGCGTTGGTATCGCCGAACAGGTTGTGCAGGTCGCCCAGGATTTCCTGGTACGCGCCGAGCAGGAACGTGCCAATATAGTACGGCTCGCCGTCGGCAACGGGGTGCAGTTCGAGCGTGCTACGTACGTCGCGCAAGTCAATGAACTGATCGATCTTGCCGTCGGAGTCGCAGGTAATGTCGCCCAGCACCGCGCGGCGTGTCGGCGCCTCGTTCAGCCGGTGGATCGGCATCACGGGGAACAACTGCTTGATCGCCCACGAGTCGGGCATCGACTGGAACACGCTGAAGTTACAAAAATAGGTGTCGCTGAGTGTGGTGTCGAGGTTCTGCAACTCCTCGGGCACGTAGTTCAGTTCGCGCACCAGGCGCTGCAACTTGCGGCTGAACGCCCAGAACATGCGCTCGGCGAGCGCGCGCTGCTCTAGGGGCAGGTAGCCGAGGCCGAAAAGGTTCAGCACCTCCTCCATCGCCTGCGTGGCGTCGTGGTAGGTTTCCAGGTAGTTCTTTTTATTCACGTCCCGGTAGGCACTCAGCAAGTCCTTCACCGGCTGCGCCGCGTCGTCGGCCACACTCGCGGGGGCTTCGCACTTGTCGAAGTTCGAGGTGCCGAGTACGTCGAACACCAGCACCGAGTGGTACGCCGCGAGCGCGCGGCCGGACTCCGAGATGATGGTCGGGTGCGGGATTTCGGCCTCGTCGCACACGCTCTTGATGCGGAAGACCACGTCGTTGGCGTATTCCTGCAACGTGTAGTTCGTACTGGACTCGAAATCCGTCTGCGAGCCGTCGTAATCCACACCCAGCCCGCCGCCGACATCGATGATTTTCAGGCCCGCTCCCATACGCGCGAGTTCGCAGTAAATGCGCGCCGCCTCGTTGAGACACTCTTTGACTTTGCGGATGTTCGAGACCTGGCTCCCCATGTGGAAGTGGGTCATCTGCAAACAGTCAGCCATGCCCTTGGACTTCAGGAACTCGAGCGCTTCGATGACCTCGGTGACGGTGAGGCCGAACTTCGAGCGGTAGCCGGCGCTCGTGCGCCAGCGGCCGGTGCCGCGGCTGGCGAGCTTGACGCGGATGCCGATCGGCTGCCGCACGCCGAGTTCCTCGGCGTACTTCACAATGAGTGCGAGTTCGCTAAACTTCTCGACCACGGGGATGACGTTCTTGCCGATCTTCCGCGCCAGCACCACCATCTTAATAAACTCGTCGTCCTTAAATCCATTGCAGATAATCGGCGTCGGGTCGTCGCCGTTGGTGACGGCCAGCACCGCCAGCAACTCGGGCTTCGACCCCGCTTCGAGGCCGAAGCCGTAGGGCTTGCCGAAGTTCAGCACTTCCTCGACGACGTGGCGCTGCTGGTTGACTTTGATGGGGTACACGCACGAGTAGTCGCCGGTGTAACCATATTCATCGATGGCGGTCTTAAACGCGCCCGCGATCTCGCCGATGCGGTGTTTGAGAATATCCGTGAAGCGCAACAAAATGGGCAGTTGGATGCCGCGGTTCTGCAACTGATCGACCAGGGCTTTGAGGTCGATGGCGCGGGTGGGGTCTTTGTCGGGGTTGACCGCGACGTGGCCGAGTTCGTTGATGCTAAAGTATCCCTTGCCCCAGTTCGAGACGCCGTAGGTCTCGTGGGACTCGGCAAGCGTCCAGGGCTTGCCGACTTCGCCGCCGGGCGCGGGCGCGGTGGGCGGTATGCTGTGCGGGGCGCCGGGGGCCACGGGGGCGGTGGCGTCGGCGGCGGGGCGCCGGTCGAGCGGGGCGGCGAGTTTGCCCATCAGGGGGGGTCTACCTTGTCGGGTCAGTACGGGGGCGCGAAACGGCACTGCGCATCATAGACTTCGAGGGCCGCACATCAACACGGATTCAGCGCGGGTCGGCGACGTGGCCGCAGAAGAGAACGGCGCCGGTGGCGTCGTCGTGGATCAGGAAGACGAACGGGCAGTTGACCCACACGCCCTTGGGCATGATCGACTTGACCGTAACGGCCGTCGATGCGGCCGCGACGGTCCCCTCCTCGTTCACTTCGACGGTGGCCGCGTGGGCGACCGCGCCCAGGGGTCCGGCCCCGCCGGCGAGGCCGGAGTAGTCGGCGCCGCCGAGGCCCATTTCGCCGAGCGGGCCGAGCAGCGCGAAGTCGCTCCCGAACTTGAACTTGGGTAGACCGACGCCAATTTCCGCGGGTCGCAGCCCGGCCAGCACCCCCGCGAGCGACTCGGCGGTGAGGCCGGCGAGCAGTGCCGGGGCCGGCTGCCCCTCGGCCGGCAGGCCGACCACCATGCCCAGCCGCCCGCCCCGGTACGGCAGTCGCAGCCACGTCGGGCCACCCTCGGCGCGGGCCACCGCGCACGGCACCTTCAGGCGGTCCATCATCGGCACGCGCACCTTCTCGCCCGACGCCAGCGTAAAGTCGGCGGGCCTGGTGGCCGACCGCTCGAACGGCGTTTCCCACTGCCCCTTGAAGTAGACCGCGTTCGTCAGCACCAGCGCAGCGTTAAC
>CAXTPM010000145.1:9829-10191 GCA_964245865.1 uncultured Fimbriiglobus sp.
TTCAGCAACTCGGGGACTCGCTTGCGCGTCTTCTCGGAAGTCCAGCCGTTGATGCGCCCCCGCGCCGCCTCGGTTGCGCCGGCGAAGTCCAGCGGTTCCACCGTCGCGCCGTAGTTGTCCTTCGCCGCCGCGACGAACTCGGGCCGCAGTGCTAGCCCCGACTGCGGCCACAGCGCGTTGGCGGCGGCGAACTCGTAGGGCTTGTCGCGCCCCGATGCCAAACTCCACGCCAAGCCGCCGAGCGCGGGGTGCAGTCTCTCATCGGGCAGGTCGAAGCGCAGCACCTTGCGGAACGACTCGGCCGAGGCCCCGCGCGCCCCGAGGCTGGTCATGCCGTCGAGCGCCGCGTAGGCGTCGGCCAC
>CAXTPM010000146.1:0-2936 GCA_964245865.1 uncultured Fimbriiglobus sp.
CGCCGGCGCGGCGGGCGGCGCGTTCTTCTGCAGCCGCGAGCGCCCGAACCCGGCGCCCGGCCCCGCCGGCGTGGTCAGGCTCGCGCTACTCCCTTCGAGGTCCGCGGCCGTCAAAATCGCCTCGTTCTTCGCGGCGCCACTCTTACTGAGCGTCGAGCGCACTTTGTTGGCGAAGCCCCGAAACCCGAACTCGGCGAACAACTCCAGCAGGCGCGGCCCGTCCCACTCGCGCCGCTTCCAGCCCTGCCAGTCGATCGTCAGCGGCACGTGCGCGTCGAGCCTGACTAGCCGCCGGCTGAGGTCGAGCTTGCCGTCGGCGACGACCGCCTTGAAGCTGTCGCGTAGCTTCGGCCCGGTGAGTTCGTCCGCGTGCGCGATGATCCCTTCGAGCGTGCCGTACTTCTGCAGCCACTTCGCGGCCGTCTTGGGGCCGCAGCCCGGCACGCCCGGCACGTTGTCGGCCGAGTCGCCGACGAGCGCCTGGTAATCGACGACTTGTGAGGGCGTGACGCCCCAGTCATCAACGAGTCCCTTGGCGTCCATCGCCTCGCCTTTGCGGAGGTTGAGGATTTTGACGCGCTCAGTCAGCAATTGCCGGCAATCCTTGTCACTGGTACACAGGTGGACGTTCAGATTCCGCGCCTCGCCCTCGCGCGCCAGAGTCGCCATCACGTCATCCGCCTCGAACCCGGCGACGCTCAGGACGGGGATGCGCATGGCCGCGAGCACCTGGGCGATCATCGGCTCCTGCACGAGCAAATCGGCCGGCGGCGGGTCGCGGTGGGCCTTGTAATCGCTGTACATCGCCTCGCGGAAGGTCGGCTCGGCCCGGTCGAACGCGGCCAGCAGGTAGTCGGCGCCGTGGTCGTAGAGGTCCATGATGGCACGAGTGACGCCGAACACCGCGTTGGTGGGCCGGCCGTCGGGGGCGCTCATCGGGCCAACGCCGTGGAACATCTGAAAGATCATGCCGTGCGTGTCGAGCACGTAAAGTGTGCCCTCGGCAGGGGGTCCGATGGCCGCGGCGCGGGCGGCGAGCGCGGCCGGGGGGGCGCTGGTCCCGGTCGCGCCGGTGCTGGGGGCGGGGCTGGTGTTGTCCACGCGGCCGGACTCGCTCAAGAGTGGGGAAATCGGTGCAACGCCAGTCGCCTGCCGGCCATCTTATCCTAGCCGCGCCCGGCCGCACTAGCCCGGCAGCGGCGCGGAAAGCGCGCCCCAGGTCGCCAACAGATCACCCGCTGGGCCGTTGGGAGTAGTGCCGCCCGGCCCAGTCGCGCGGGCTGGTATAATCCAAGCTGCCGCCGGGCTAGTGTGGCACCATTCGCCGAGTTTGCCGCGCCCCGACTTCGCCCTCTTGTAGACTCCACCGACGACCGTCGCGCCCCGCTGATATTCCCCCCTAGGGCAAACCGCCATGGCCAAGACCAAGACCGAGAAAGCCCCCAAGCCGAGCCGCAAGGCTCGGCCGTCGAACAGTACCAATCCTGGTGGTGAGACCAACGTGCCGCTGATCGTGGCACTAGTGTTCTTCGTGCTCGCCACGCTGGGCCTCGGTGTGGCCTTCTACATGAGCATCGACGAGAAGAACGCGGCGCTCGAGAACGCCAAGAAGTTCGAGGCCGACAAGACGACCGCCGAGGGGCAGCGCCGCGAGGAGCAGGAGAAGAACCTGATGCTCAAGACGATGGCCGGGTTCGCCACCCAGGCCGACCTCGACGCGCTGAAGAACCTCACCAAGAAGACTCAGGTTGTTGAGGCGTACAACGAGTACGCCAAGGAACTTGCCGGCAAGATCGACACGTACACCACCACCGCGGCGCGCGACGTGCCCGGCACCAAGCTGACCATCGCCCCGACCGATGTCTACCAGTGGAGCGCCGCCGCGGCCGGCACGTTCGACGCCCCGCCGGAGAAGCCGATCCTCGCCGGCGCCACCAGCGCTCTGGGCCGGCAACTGCTGGCCACCGTGCGCCTGCAGACTGCCGAGAAGCAAACGCAGGACGCGGCCAAGAACTACAACGACCTCGCGCAAGCCTACGACCGCAGCGCCAAGGCGCTCGCCGAGGTCGCCAAGTCGTTCCCGAAGGAGCTGCAGGACAAAGTCGCCGAGGTGACGACGCGCTACAACGCCGAGATCGCCAAGTTCGAGGGGGCGACCAAGACCTACACCCGCACCATGAACGACAGGGCCAACGAGAACGCCGCGCAGCAGTACACCATCGAGCAGGAGCAGCTCAAGAACAAGAACCTCGGCGTGCGTGTCGATGCCGCCGAGCGGCAGGTGATCAGCCGCGAGGACGCCTTCGCCGGCGAGAAGTCGCACGGCAGGATCACCAAGCGCGACGGCGACACGGTGTACATCGACCTCGGCAGCGCCGACAACGTCCGCCCCGGCCTCACGTTCGTGGTGCAGCCGCCGGACACCGATGTAAGGGGTGTGGAGAGCCGCCGCAGTACGGTGACCAACCCCGACGGCACGAAGTCGAACACCGTGCAGAACAAGGGGACGCTGCAAGTGATCGATGTCGTCGCCCCCCACCTGTCGCGGGCGCGCATCTCCGGCCAGACCGACCGCATCCGCGACGCGATCCTGCCCGGCGACTTGCTTTACAACGCCGCGTGGAAGAAGGGGCAGACCGAGCACGTCGCGCTCTACGGTCTCTTTGATGTCGATGGCGACGGCCGCGACGACACCCAGCGCCTCATCGGCGAACTCAAGAACGCCGGCGTGGTGGTCGATGCCTACTTCGACCTCTCCAAAGGCGAGTGGGCCGGGCGGCTGTCGAACACGACGAGCTTCGCCGTCGAGGGCTACTACCCGGTGGTCAGCGGCGGCGACACGCTCTCCGGCGAGAAGGCCGGGCTGATCAAGAAGCTCGACGCGGCGAAGGTGCAGGCGCAGAACCAGGGCATCCGCGTGGTCCGCTCGCGCGAGT
>CAXTPM010000146.1:2946-10165 GCA_964245865.1 uncultured Fimbriiglobus sp.
GCGCGAGTTCTTCACCCGCATCGGCTACCCGACCCGCGGCGACACCTCGCCGGAGGTCATCAACCGGGCGTACAACACGTTCTTGAACCGGGCCGCACCGGCCACCCCGGCGGGCGACGCGCCGCCGGGGAACTAGGCGCGAGTCTTCCGTCTTCCGAGCGGGGGGCGTCAGCCCTCCGAGTGAGTCACACATTCGCGCTTGCCGTAAGCGTGTGACTCACTCGGAGGGCTGACGCCCCCCGCTCAGGTAGGGACATCTCCCGAAATCCGCCCCCCTTCCCCGGATTGTCTTTGAAACCGGCGCGAACGCGCGGCACTCTAGGTGTGGAAGCCGGCACTCTCCCGCCCGACGCCCATTTTGGCCCGCCCTTTGACCGGGCGCCTAGGATGCCTACGGACGCACTCCGCCCCCGGTAGTGATGGGGGCGGGCCGCGTCCCACCAGGAGTCGCCAGCCCATGACTTCGCGCCACTTCCTCAGTCTGGTTGCCCTCGCATTTGTCGCCGCGCCGGCGCCCGCCGACTGGGCGGCGGGGCGCTCCTCGTCGCCGAGTTCGCGTGAGGAACTCAAGGAACTCGAAGCGCTCGTGCGCCGCACCACCGCCAGGGTGATGCCCGCCACAGTCGGGCTAGTGATCGGCTCCCCCAGCGGCGCGCAGTCGGCCGGGTCGGGCGTGATCGTCAGCGACGACGGCCTGATCCTCACCGCCGCGCACGTCGTCGGCCGGCCGGGCGAGAAGCTCCGCGTCGTGCTCTCCGACGGCAGCACGGTCAGCGGCGTCGCACTCGGCGTCAACACCGAACTCGACAGCGGCATGGCGCGCATCACCTCGAAAGTCCCTGAGGGCGCGGCGTGGCCCGGCGCCGAGGAGGGGAAGTGGCCCAAGGCCGAACTCGGCAAGTCGGCCGACTTGCACAAGGGCCAGTGGGTGATTTCGCTCGGGCACCACGGCGGTCCCAAGAGGGAGCGCACCCCGCCGCTGCGGCTGGGGCGCTACGAGGCGTCGTTCAGCAACGTGCTGCGCTCGGACTGCACCCTCGTGGGCGGCGACTCGGGCGGGCCGCTATTCGACCTCGACGGCAAGGTGGTCGGCATCCACTCCAAAATCGGCGTGTTCCTCGACGCGAACATGCACGTGCCCGTGGACCTGTTCACCAAGCAGTGGGACCGCCTGAAGGCCGGGGACAACATTAACCGCAAGACGCCCAGCCTGGGCCTGGACATCGACACCGACAAGGACGAGCCGACCGTCATCGAGGTCACGCCGAAGAAAGCGGCCGCGAAGGCGGGGTTCAAGGTCGGCGATGTCATCACCAGCTTCGACGGCGAGGTCATCGAGAGTAAGGGCGACCTGCGCCGGCAACTGCAGCGCTACCGGGCCGGCCAGGAGGTCGATGTTGACGTGAGGCGCGACGGCAAGACCGTCACGCTCACGATCAAACTCGGGGCCGCTGCGAACGAGTAGTGGTCAGTGGACAGTGGTCGGTGGTCAGTAAAAACAAGACCCGGCTACCGCCCGTCCCGCCCACCCGTTCCGTCTTCCTGTCTGAACTGACCACCGACCACTGTCCACTGACCACTACTCGGAGGACGTATGCCCAGCCTCACGACAGCCGCCCGCCTCGCCGCCATCGCCCTCCTGTTCGCCGCGCCGGGGTTGGCGCGGGCCGACACGCCCGACCGGGGTAAGCAGAAAATCGCTTCGCTGTTCCGCAGCGCCACCGGGCCGGTGAGCACCTCGGTGGTGCGCATCCAGGGTAACGGGCGCGACTTGATTTTGGGTACCGTGGTGCGCGCCGACGGCTACGTGGTCACGAAGGGGTCCGAACTCAAGGGCGAACTCACGATCACTCTGCGCGACGGCACTACTTACGAGGCCAAGCAGCTCGCCTACCACAAGGAGACCGACCTAGCACTCTTGAAGATCGACGCGAAGGACTTGCGCCCCATCGAGTTCGACCCCGCCGAACCCGTGCAGATCGGCAACTGGGTCGCGGCCGTCGGCACCGGCGAAGACCCCGTCGCGGTGGGTGTCGTGAGCGTGCTGGCGCGCAAGCTCTACGCCGACCAGTCGCGCCCGGAGAACCTGGGGCGCGGGGCGCTGGGCGTGCGCTTCGCCGGGGGCGACGGCACCCGCATCGGCGTCGTCGATGACAAGTCCGGCGCGGCCGAGGCCGGCATCCGCGCCGGCGACATCATCACCGCCGTCGCCGGCAAGTCGGTCGAGGGGCGGCAAGCGCTCATCGACTCGCTCGATGCGTTTAAGCCCGGCGACAAGGTCAAAGTGACCGTGAGGCGCGACGACGAGGAACTCGCCTTCGAGGTCAAGCTCGGCAAGCTCGGCGACCGCGGCATGATGGAACTGATGGGTGGCGCGATCTCCGGGCGGCGCACCGGCTTCCCGCTCGTGATCCAGCACGACACCGTCCTGCCGCCCGTCAACTGCGGCGGCCCTTTGGTAGACCTCGACGGCAAGGTGCTCGGCCTAAACATCGCCCGCGCGGGCCGGGTGGAGACCTGGACGCTGCCCGCGAAGACGGTCATCCCCGTGGTGCGTGACATGATCGACGGCAAGTTCGCGGTAACCGCGAAGACGGGGGAGTAGTCGGGGCGGTGGGCGGCGTGGTACAATCGGGTGTGTTTCCCACCTCGTGGAGCGAGCCGATGCCACCCACCCCGCCTGATTCCGACTCGCCGCTGGCCCCCCGCCCCATCCACCCCGACTTGCTGGCGTGGGCGCGCCAAACGCTAGACGTTGAGGAAGTTCTGCGCGAAGTCCGCGAGATCGAGCTAACTGGGGGTCACTCGCTGGAGTCGGTCATCCGCGAGATCGAAGCGGAAGCGGCGACCACTCCGGGGCGGGTGCCTTCGTGATCGACCCCCAGGGTCACCCGGCTGAGTACTCCCTTTCGTGTTCGGGTCGGGTCCGCGACCACCTGCTCCGACTTTCGAGGGAAAGCCGCGCTCGCGGCGATGGCGACGAGTTCTCAGCGGCGCTGCGGGAGTTCGAGTACCGGCTCAGGGTCTACCCGCAGTTCGGCGACCCACTGATGGGCTTGGCTCATCTCGGGGCGTCGTCCGCGTCGGCCTAATCGGCCCGCTGTCGATGCGCTACGTCGTAGTCGAGGAGCGGCGACTGGTGCTGCTGTCCAACCTCCCGGTTCTGTTGTCGGTGCGCGGCGGGTGAGCGCTGGCGCGCTACGCCGACTGGCTACTCGCGCCCGACACCGATACCGGGAGTACGTCGGAGCGGTGCGAGAGGCGGTCGGCAATTGGGGATGTCGGGGTGGATGACTGGCTCGACACAATACTGTCGCGGATCGACGACGGCACACTGTTGCCCGCCGCGTACTACGCCCGGCTCGACTGTGACGCCGCGCTCGATGCGCGCGACAGCGACGCCGCGTTCGAGGCGGAGTGGCTACGCCAGTTCGAGGAAGTGGAGCAGCACTGGGCTGGGCCACGGTGGCCGCTGACGCCGGCACCCGCGCGGCGGTCGAGAACATCCGCCGGAAGTCGTTCCTGACTGTCAGCCTGGCCACCGGCCAGCACGAGATCGCTCGCTACGTGTCCGACGACTTCGACCCGGCCGTTCGGGGCCGGCTGGCCGGCGCGGGCGGCGAGTTCCTGGGCAGGCTCTGGGCAGAATACGAGCGCGGGCGCTTCCCTGCCCCCACCTCGGCTTGACGCCACCCCCTTGTAGCATTTACCATCGCACCCGCCCAACCGACGACGCCCGCGCCACGGACTGGCCGGGCGCCCCCCGACCGCACGCCGGCCGCACGGACGCACCCCATGCCGACCATCCGCAAGCTGTTTTTACTCAAGCTCGTCCTCGCCGCGCTGGTGACGGGCGGCGCCCTCGCCGGGCTGCACACCCTGCAGGCGAAGCGCATCCCCGAAGCACTCCGGGCGCAGTCGGAGCGCGCCAAACTCTCCGAGAACCCAGACGCGGCGGTGCGCTACCTCAGGCACTACCTGGAGTTCCGCCCCGACGACCTCGAGGCGGTCGAGGAACTCGTCGCGCTCCTGAAAAAGCGGCCCGCGGCCGCGCAGAACCCGGCGGACCAGTTGCAACTGTTGGAGCGCGTGTTGCGCGGCGACCCATCGCGGCAGGCGGTGCGGCGGGACGCGCTCGATTTAGCGCTGATGCTCCGGCGCTACACCGCCGCGATGGGGCACGCCACCGAACTGTCGCAGGTGTCGCCCAAGGACGCCAAAGTCTGGCGGCAACTCGCGCTCTGCCAGGCTGCTCTGCAGAAGACCGACGAGGCCAAGAAGAGCTACGAGAGTGCGATCACCGCCGACCCGGCCGAGTGGCAGACCTACCAGCGCTACGCCGAGTTCCTTGCTTCCCAGGCGAAGCAGCCGACCGAAGCGAAGTCGGTACTCGAACGGCTAGTCGCCGCGCTGCCGAGTTCGGCCGAGTCGTACCTCGCCCGCGCCCGCTTCGACTCGCTCGAAGGCGAGCCGGGCCGGAGCATCGGCGATGTCACCAAGGCGCTCGAACTCGACCCCGACCATCCCGACGCGCTGCTGATGCTCGCTGACTACTTCCAGAAGGGGCGCCAGCCGGG
This sequence comes from uncultured Fimbriiglobus sp., assembly GCA_964245865.1. Classification (GTDB taxonomy): domain Bacteria; phylum Planctomycetota; class Planctomycetia; order Gemmatales; family Gemmataceae; genus Fimbriiglobus. The sequence goes on from CAXTPM010000146.1 coordinate 7,524, forward strand.
GCTGGCGCGCGAGTGCCTGGCCGACGGCGTGCGCCTCTATCCGGGGGACGTGCGGCTGGTCCGTGGATTGGCGTGGCTGGACGCGAACCTCGGCAACCCCGTCTCCGCCGCCGCCGTGCTCGAGGCGGGCCTCAAGCGCGTGGCGGTGGCCGACCAGGTCGAGTTGATGCTGCCGCTCGCGGAGTTGCTGGTGCAGCTCGGCGACACGGCCACGTTCCACGACGTGGTCAAGCGCCTCGAACCGCGGCCAGGGCCGACCGCGCAGACGCAGGTGAAGTACCTGAAGGCCCGCCTGGCGATGTCCCAGGGCGACTGGCCGGGGGCGCTCGCACTGCTGACGCAACTGCGCTCCGACGCCGTGACCATGCCCGCGCTCGAAGTGCAGACTTGCCTCTTGCTCGCGGTCTGCTACCAGCGCTCGGCCGACCCGGCGCGCGAGCAGGAACTGCTGGGGGTCGTCACCACCAAAGACCCCAACCACCTCGCGGGGCGCCTGGGGCTGGCGCAGTCGCTCCTCAATAGCGGCAAGCCGGCCGAGGCGCTCACCGAGTACGAGGCGGCGATCCGCTCGCCGTACGCGACCTTCGGCGCGTTCGCCGGGTGGGCGAAGCTCAAGGCGCGCGGGCTACGGCTGGGCGGCGGCAAGGCGGGCGACTTCGCGGCAGTGCTCAAAACCCTGAGTGACGCCGCCCCGCGTGCCGGGGCCGGGTCGCTCGAACCGATCATGGCGCAAGTCGATGTGCTCTCGTGCCAGGGCCGGCTCGACGAGGCGGCGCGGATGCTGAAGGCTGAGGCGGTGCGCCGCCCCGGCGAGGCGCGCCTGTGGGCCGCGCTCTCGGACGTGGTGGCGAAGTTCGCCGGCGTCAACGCGGGCCTGGCGATTCTGGACGAGGGCCAGGTTTCAACCGGCGACGGCGTCGAGATTCGCCTGGCTCGGGCCGATCTTTCGGGGCGCGACCCGGCCCGCCTGCGGCCGCTGGCCCCCATGCTCACCCAGATGGACTCGTGGCCCGAGGGGGACCAGATTCGCCTGATCTCGGGCGTGATCGAGGAGGCGGACCAGGCGGGCGACGAGGCGGGCGTGTTGGCCGGCTACGAGAGCCTCGTCGCCCGCCGCCCGACTGATCTTGCGCTCCTGAGTGCCGTCGGGGAGCGGGCGGCACGCCTCGGCAACTCGGCCCGCGTGGCGCAGGTGCGGGCCGAGTTGGCCCGGCTCGACGCCACCGGCGACGCGGCCACTCTCCTGGATGCGTGGCAGGTGATCGCGTCCCGGAATAGCGGCGCCGCGAAGCCCGCCCACGACGCGATCGTGGCCAAGTTCGGCGCCGAGCCGAACCGCGCCGACGCCTGCGTTGCGCTGGCGAAACTCAAGCTCGTTCTCGGCGAGCAGCCGGCCGCGCTGGCGCTGTTGGAGCGTGCGGCGAAGCTGGAGCCGGCGCGCCTGCCGCCGACCTCGGCGTACCTGGGGCAACTCGCCCTCGGCGGCGCCGACGCGGCCGTCAAGGCGGTGCTCACGCGCCTGGCCCTCGACCCGAAGTGGAGCGGCGAGCCGTTCCGCCGGGCGGTCGCCGGGGCGGTAGCGCAAGCCCCCCTCGCCGCGCCGAAGCTGCTCGAGGCCGCGAAGCCCTACCTGCAACTCGAACCCGGCGGCCTCGGCTGGCTCGCCGAGCAGTACGCCGCGCTCAAGCTCTCCCAGGACGCCGTCAACACCGCGCACGAGGCGGTCAGTGCCAGGGGCGCCACCCCCGACGACGAGTTGCGCTTCGCCTACCTGGTGGGCCGGCTGAAGTCGCCCGAGGACGGCGCGAAAACCATGCTCGCGGCCAAGGCCCGCCTGACGCCGCCCTTGTTCGCCTCGACCGCCGCGAGCTTCGCCGACTCGGCCGCGGCGCCGGCCAACTTTACGGTGAACGCCGCGACGCCTGAGGAGGCGCGGATGTACGCCCAGTCGCGCCTGGCGGTGAAGCTGTCGCGCTACCGGCGCGGCGAGGGGATCGACGTGCTCGAAGCGTTCCTCGGCACGAACCCCGCCGCCGGGGACGCCGCGTGGGCGCGCCGCAACCTGGCGATGCTCTTGGTGGCGCGCTCCAAGCCCGGCGACCGCAAGCGCGGCATGGAACTGCTCACCGCGCCTACGGCCGGCACCGAGGGGCTAGACGAGAAGCGCGAGACCGCCAACGTGCTGGCGGTGGTGTCGCAGCACCTCGATGGGTCGGATCGGGTGCGGGTGATGCAGGCGTCGATTCGCACGCTCGAAAGCCTGGCGCGCGACACCGGGATGCCGCGCGACGCGTACTTGCTGGCGCAGGTCTACCGCGCCGCCGGGCAGCGCGAGGCGTGCCTGCAGGTCTTGAACCAACTCCTCGACGCCGACCCGCGCAGCCTCGAGTACCACGTGATGGCCATGGAGGAGTTCTGCGAGTCCGGCCGGGTGGCCGAGGGCGAGGGGTGCGCGTCGCGGCTGATGACGCTCTACCCGGCCGACTTCCGCGCGATCCGCGCCGTGGCCCGGTTCGAGTGCCGCGCCGGCCGGCCCGAGCGCGCCCAAGTGCTCGCAGAGAGCTACCTGCGCACCGCCGAGCCGGCCGCGGGGGACTTGCCGGCGAAGTCGGCCCGCGTGGCCGAACTGCTGGATGAGTTGG
>CAXTPM010000147.1:0-1431 GCA_964245865.1 uncultured Fimbriiglobus sp.
GAACGCCGCAGTGAAGTCTTTGAAGAACTGCGACCGGTCGGCCAGGACGCCGGCGCGGATGCCGTCGAACACCCCGATCGGCAGGCCGTCCGGGTTGGCCGCCGTCTTGAGCATCAGCGGCACCACCGCACCGATCAGCACGGCCTGCGACACCCGCTCGGTGCCGTGCCGGGCGACGGTTCGGGCCACCTCGCCGCCGCCCGTAGAGTGCCCGACGAGCGTCGCGTCCCGGAGGTCGAGCGCCTCCATGAGCGCCGCCAAGTCGTCGGCGTAGGTGTCCATGTCGTTGCCGGCCGAGGGCTGGTCCGACCGGCCGTGGCCCCGGCGGTCGTGGGCGATACAACGGTACCCGCGCCCGCTCAGGAAGACCATCTGGTCCTCCCAGGCGTCCGCGCTCAGCGGCCAGCCGTGGCTGAAGACGACCGGCCGGCCGGCGCCCCAGTCCTTGTAGTAAAGCCGCGTGCCGTCCTTCGTCGTGATCGCGCTCATCGTTCTGGCTCCTATCTCTTCGACTGTCGCCCCTCGCGTCGCATTACCAAGCGTGCGGGATGGGCACACGCGATACAATCAGGGTCAGTGCCGCCGCCGGGAACCGGGGAGTCGCAGTGGAAGAAGAGCACACCACCGCCGCCGTCCAGCGGTACTTGGACGAGTTGGCCGGCGACGCGCCGGCCGAGCCGGTCGTCCGCGCCTTACTCGACCGCTCCGTCCGCCGCCTGCACCAGTTGTGCGCCACGCTTCTCTTCCGCAGCTACCCTCGACTGACCCGCCCGCCTCTCAACGTGCAGTCGGAGGAGATGCTGAGCGCCGTGGTCGAACGGCTGCTCAAGGCGCTGCGCGAAGCGCGTCCGACGACGGTGCGCCAGTTCTTCGCGCTCGCCGGCCAGCACACGCGGTGGGAACTGAATGACCTGGCCCGACGCTTAGAGAATCAACCGCGCGCCGCTGAAGTGCTCGACGGGCGGGTGCCGGCGCCACCCGCTAGCGACTCCAGCCTGACCCCGGACGGTCGCCGCATGATCGAGGCGATCGACGCCCTGCCGGCGGACGTGCGCGAGGCATTCGACCTCGTCCGAATTCAGGGGATGACCCAACTCGAGGCCGCGGACGTTCTCGGAACCTCTCCCAAGACGCTGAGGCGGCGGCTCGACCGCGGCTTGTTGCTGCTGTCGGAGCGGCTGAGCGACTTGCGGCCGGGCGACACGCCGTCCTGACCCGACTCATGCACGCCACCCCGCTCAACTCACGGGTGTCACGAAGAGGGAATGCAAATGCCCGACGATCCGCGAGTCGAGCAGCTACTGAATCAGCTGCTCGGCTCGCACGCCACGCCGGAGGAGGTGTGCTCCTCGTGCGCCGAGCTGCTCCCCGTGGTGCGCGCCCGCTGGCGGCAGGTGCGCCCCGCGCGCGCCGAACTCGACGCCCTGTTTC
>CAXTPM010000147.1:1441-7274 GCA_964245865.1 uncultured Fimbriiglobus sp.
CGGCACTCGAGCCGGGCGCGAGTCTTCCGGCGTTCCGATCCGAGGACACTCCCCTGCCGGCGGTCCTAGGCTACGAGGTCGAGGCCGTGCTCGGGGTCGGCGGGATGGGCGTGGTGTTCCGCGCCCGGCACCTCGGCCTCAACCGCGTCGTGGCGTTGAAGATGGCCCTCGCCGGCGGTTACGCCAGGCCGGGCGAGCGAGCCTGCCTGCAACGCGAGGCGCGGGCGGTCGCGGCACTGCGGCACCCGAACGTGGTGCAGGTCTACGATGTCGGCGATTCGGGGGGGCGGCCGTACTTCACCATGGAGTACGTCGAGGGCGGCAGCCTGGCCCAGAAGCTGGCCGGCACGCCCCTCCCGGCCGGCGAGGCCGGGGGGTTAGTGGCGGCCCTGGCTACGGCCGTCGAAGCGGCCCACCGGGCGGGGGTCGTCCACCGCGACCTCAAGCCCGCCAACGTGCTCCTCACGTCCGACGGCGTCCCCAAGGTCAGTGACTTCGGCCTGGCCCGGCGGCTGGCCGGCGAGGCCGGCCTATCCCGCACCGGCATCGCCGTCGGGACGCCGAGCTACATGGCCCCCGAGCAGGCGCAGGGAAAGGCGGACGCGGCCGGCCCCGCTGCGGATGTCTACGCGCTCGGCGCGATCCTGTACGAGGTGCTGACCGGCCGGCCGCCGTTCCGTGCGGAGACGGCCGCGGAGACGATCCGGCAGGTGCTCGACCAAGACCCGGTGCCCCCGTCCCGGCTGAACGGGAGAGTGCCCCGCGACCTGGAGACGATCTGCCTGAAGTGCTTGCAGAAGGAGCCGGGCCTTCGCTACGCCGCCGCCGCCGCACTCGCGGACGACCTCGGCCGGTTCCTTCGCGGTGATGTAATCGCGGCGCGACCCGAGGGTCTCGCGGCACGGCTGATGCGGAGAGTCCGTCGGCGACCGGCGTTCTGGGCCACGGCGGCGGCCGGCACGCTTGTCGCTATCGTCCTGGCCGGCGGCTCACTCTGGTTGCTCGCCGACCGGGCCGCAGCCTCGCGCGCGGTCGCCGCCGCTGAAGCGGCCGTCGAACAGGCGGCGGACGACGACCTGGGCGAGATGGCCGGGTTCGTCGGGCGGTCATCCTGGCCCGAGGCAAGGGCCGCACTCGAACGGGCCAAGGGTCGGGTCGGCGAGCGCGGCTCGTCGGCCCTCCGCGCCCGACTCGACCAGGCCGGCCGCGACCTGGAGCTGGTGGCGCGGCTCGACTCCATCCGACTTGACGGGAACGTCCGGGCCGGGCAGGTTCTCGACTTCACGCCGGCGGATCGGGCGTACGAGGAGGCGTTCTCCGGGAGCGGCCTGGGACGGGTTCTCGACGAGGTCGCCGGGGTCGCGGCCAGGGTCGCGGCGTCGAACGCCCGGAACGCGCTCGTCGCCGCGCTCGACCACTGGTCCTCGTGTGCTCAAGACCCGAGCCGCCGGGGGTGGGTGGCAAGAGTGGCCGACCTCGCAGCCGACGACGCGGCGGGCTGGCGGGCCAGGGCGCGGAACCCCGAGGTATGGCAGGACGAGGCGGCGCTGACGCGAATAATCGAGTCCGCCCCGCCTGCGGCTCACTCCGTACCCCTCCTGCTTGCGCTCGAACTCAGTTCGAGCGCCGACGGCAAGGTGAAAGTTAGATTCTTGAGGCGAGTCCAGCAGGCGAACTCGAGCGATTTTTGGGCCAACCAGCGTTTGGGTGACGTGCTTTCGTACGTCAGCCTGCCGGCCGATGCGGTCGGCTACTACCGCGCGGCACTCGCCACGAGGCCCGGCGCGGCAATCGTTCGCAACAACCTCGCCGCGGCCCTAAACGCCCTCGGTCGATCGGACGAGTGCCTCGAAGAGTACCGGCTCGCTGTGCGGCTCGACCCGTCCGCCGTTCCCGTCTACTGCAACTTCGCCGACACCCTATGGAACCAGAAGCGGCAGGGCGAAAGTGTCGAACTGTTACGGGAGGGCATCCGGCTCAACCCCGCGGCGGACAAGCTCCACGCGGCCCTCGCCCGGAGACTGGAAGTCGCCGAACAGTTTGCCGCGGCCGTCACGCACTTCCAACGCGCCGTCGCACTCGACCCGAAGGACCACGAAGCCGGCCAGGCGCTGCGTAAACTCTTGGTGCGGCTGGGTCGATGGGACGAGGCCCAAGATGCGTGGCGGAGGTCACTCGACGGGGGGCCAGCCGAACACGACGCCTGGGACGGCTACGCCGAATTGTGCCTGTTTCTCGGCATGCGGGACGAGTACCAACGCGCCGCGGGCGCGCTGCTCGACCGCTTCGAAGCGGTCGCCGAAGCTCAAGTCGCCGAGCGAACCGGCCGGGCCTGCCTGATGGCGTCTCTCCCGCCAGGGCAAGCGGCCCGAGCCGCCGCGCTCATCGACCGGGCACTGGCCGACGAGAAGAAATCCCCGGAGTGGGTTCGCCCGTACTACTTGTTCGCCAAGGGTATGGCGGAATACCGCCTCGGCCACCTGGAGAAGTCGATTGCCCTCGTGCGGGGAGAGGCGTCCGGAGTTTTCGGACCCGCCCCCGGTCTCATTCTGGCCATGGCCCAGCACAAGCGGGGTCAGGCGGCGGATGCCCGCAAAACGCTCGCGCGAGCCGTTCTTTCGCACGACTGGCGGGCGTCCGAAGTGAACAGCCGGGAGGGGTGGATTTACCACATCCTCCGCCGCGAGGCCGAGAGCCTGATCCTCCCAGACCTGACAGCCTTTCTGGACGGCAAGCACGAACCACGGGACGACGAGCGGCTCGCCCTGCTCGGAGCCTGCCAGTTCTCTGGGCACTCCCTCGCACAAGCCCGGCTGTACGCCGACGCCTTCGCCGCCGATCCGCTGCTGGCGGATGACCTGCGCGCCGGCCACCGCTACCGCGCCGCGCGGGCGGCAGCCATGACCGGCTGCGGTCGCGGCGCGGACGCGACTCGCCTCGGGGAGTCTGAGCGAACGCGGTGGCGCACGCAGGCGAGGGCGTGGCTCCGGGCGGACTTGGCCGCCTGGGGGCAAGCGCTAGACAGCGACCCCGCCGCAGCCCGAGGTCGCGCCTGTCAGCAGTTGACGCAGTGGCGAACCGACCGCGACTTCGCGGAGCTGCGCGAGTCCGCCGAGTTGGGTAAGTTGCCCGTGGACGAGCAGAAGGATTGTCTCGCGTTGTGGGCCGAGTTGGGCGTCGTCCTCGACCGCTGCGCGATCGCCAAGTAAAGGGCGGCCGAACGTCCCGGCCTGGACGTGGGAGTCGGGGCCGGTTGATTGATCCGAACCGCTGCCCAGGTCGCCGCCAACACCGTCCCCAGCGCGCCGCACGTTGCCTCGCCCAGGGCGGAGCGCTCGGGCTTCGTGCTCTCGCCCCGCCGGCGGGCGGCCGAGCGCGGCTTCGCCTGAATGGACCGCTCCCGGCGCCCCCCCCCCCGCGCGACTCTAAGCGCAGCGAAGAAGTACTCGCCGGCCGACATGGCTCGCGTTCGCTGGCCTCCGTGCCCACGGGACCGCACCATTGCCAGAACGAGGTGGACGACGGGCCGGAGTCCTGACTGTATTCGCGGCCGCCGGGGCCGGCTCGAGACGCACGCCGCCGGGCCCAACAGCAGGGCGAGCCCGGCGCGGCCGCAATTGGTGCGGCGCCTCTACACTCGCCCGGCCTCAGTTTCGCCGGACGGTTCACAGTCCCGGCCGGCGGACTGCGGCCCGCCACGAGTCCGCGCGGTCCCAAGTCCCGTGGAGGAAGCGCTATGGCCAGCGTCACGGCGCCCGGCGCCGCACAGTCCGCCCGCCGGTTGCCGCCCCGCCGCGGGGCCGCGCGGGCCTTCCGGGGTTCGTACCTCACGCGGACACCGCTGCTGCCCAGGCTGGGTCGTTCGGCAACACCGGGCGGGGGACGAGCCACTGGCCGCTGGACGGGGTTGGCGGTGTCGGGTTGCAGCCTCGCTCTCGGGGTGGCCACTTGCGCGGCGCCCCTTTTGCGCCGCGCCGTACTGGACGTACGGTGGCCACGCCGGCGGTGGCCGCGGTGTCGAGGCGGATCGTGTGCCCCAGCCGCACCCCGATAACCTCTACGACAACAGGGACGCGGGGCGTCGTCGCGTTCGAGAAGAACGGCAGGCGGCACGAGCAGTCTTGCGTACATGGCGCTCAGTAGTGGGGGTTTTGGCACCCGAATCCGTGGCTCCGACTTGCAGTGCGACAACGGGCCGCGAAACCCCGAGGGGAATCGCAGGAATCCCAAGCCGGCCCGCGACATCGGGCCGCGGTTCTTGCGGCCGCTGGGGCGTAGCAGTACAATCGCGCGGATGAGCGACGTGACGCGAATCCTGGCGGACGCGCAGGCCGGCGACGCCCACGCGGCCGAGTCGCTGCTGCCGCTCGTCTACGACGAGTTGCGGCGGCTCGCGGCGGGCAAGATGGCGCGCGAGGCGGCCGGGCAGACGATCGACGCGACCGGGCTAGTCCACGAGGCCTACCTGCGGCTGGCCGGCGGGGGCCAGGACTGGAGCGGCCGGGGGCACTTCTTCGCCGCCGCCGCCGAGGCGATGCGGCGCATCCTCGTCGAGCGGGCGCGGCACAAGAAGAGTCTAAGGGCGGGCGGCGAGTACCGCCGGCGGGACGTACTCGACATCATCCACGCCCACGGCAGCCCCGACCTCGACCTGCTGGCCCTGAACGAGGCGCTCGACAAGTTGGAGCGGCTCGACGCCCGGCAGGCCGAAGTGGTGAAGCTCCGCTTCTTCGCCGGGTTCACTCTGCCCGAGGTGGCCGAGGCACTGGGCGTGTCGGTCTCTACGGCCGAGAACGACTGGGCCTACGCCCGCGCCTGGCTCCGCGTCGAGATGGCCGACGGGGTCTGACCGTTCGGGGGTCCGCCGCCCGATTTTCGCCCGGACTGTCACGAGACCCCGCATCGCCGCCCAGGAGCCGCCCCGTGACCGCCCCGACGCCAAGCGAGCAGGAACTCTTCCACGCCGCCCGCGCCTTGCCCACCCCCGATGCCCGGCGGGACTACCTGCGCTCGGCCTGCGGCGACGACGCCCTGCGCGGGCGGGTCGCGGCGCTGCTCGGCGCGGCCGCCGACGACTCGTTCCTGTGCGGCCCGGCCGCCGGCCTGCCCCCCCGCCCGGCCGTGGTGGAGTCGGAGGGCGTCGGCGCGGCGGTCGGCGCGTACCGGCTCTGCGAGCAGGTCGGCGAGGGGGGGATGGGAGTCGTCTACCGGGCCGAGCAGGCCGAGCCGATCCGCCGCGCGGTCGCGCTGAAGATCATCCGCCCCGGCCTCGGCGGCCGGCCGGTGATGGCCCGCCTCGAAGCCGAGCGGCAGGCGCTGGCGCTGATGGACCACCCCAACATCGCCAAGTTCCTGGACGCGGGGACGACCGCCTCCGGGCGCCCCTACTTCGTCATGGAGTTCATCGCCGGCGAGCCGCTGACGCGGTACTGCGACGGCCAGAGGCTGACCGTCCGCGAGCGGCTGGCGCTGTTCGTGGCGGTGTGCCGGGCCGTCCAGCACGCCCACCAAAAAGGCGTCGTCCACCGGGACTTGAAGCCGTCGAACGTGCTGGTGGCGCGGTACGACGGGGCGGCCGTGCCGAAGGTGATCGACTTCGGGCTGGCCAAGGCGACCGAGCGGCCGCTGACCGACAGCACCCTCGTGACGCAGTTCGGGCTGGTCGCCGGCACCCCGGCGTACATGAGTCCCGAGCAGGCCGACCCCGCCCCGCTCGACATCGACACGCGGGCGGACATCTACTCGCTGGGGGCGCTACTGTACGAGCTGCTGGCCGGCGCCCCGCCGCTCCCCTGGGGGCCGGGGGGCGGGGGGCTGGCCGAGTACCTGCGGG
>CAXTPM010000147.1:7284-10143 GCA_964245865.1 uncultured Fimbriiglobus sp.
ATACTCGTCGCCGGAGCAGGCGGCCGGGCGGGTGAACGACATCGACACGCGGACGGACGTGTACGCCCTGGGGGCGCTCTTGTACGAGCTGCTGGCCGGCGGCCCGCCGCTCCCCTGGGGGGCGGGCAGTGGGGCCGGGGGGCTGGCCGAGTACCTGCGGGCCGTGCGCGAGGACGACCCCGCGCGGCCCAGCGCCCGCGCGGCCGGCGCGGGGCCGGCCGTCGCCGCGGCCCGCAGCGCCGAGCCGAGGGCGCTCGCCAAGGTGCTCCGGGGCGACCTCGACTGGGTGGTGATGAAGTGCCTAGAGAAAGACCGGGCGCGGCGGTACAGCACGGCCGAGGCGCTGGCGCGGGACGTGGAGCGGCACCTGCGGGACGAGCCGGTCGAGGCGTCCCCGCCGGGCGCCGGCTACCGGGCGCGGAAGTTCGCCCGCCGCAACCGCGCGGGGCTGCTCACCGCCGCCGCCTTCGCGCTGCTGCTTGTGGCCGGGGCGGCGGCGAGCGGCTGGCAGGCGGTGCGGGCGACGGCCGAGCGGGACGCCAAGGATGTCGCCCTGCGGGCCGAGGTCGCCGAGCGCGAGCGGGCCGAGGCCGAGACGCGGCGCGCCGACGGCGAGGCCGAAGTCGCCCGCGCCGTCGAGGCGTTCCTAACCGACGACCTGCTGCGGCAGGCCGAGGCGGGCCGGCAGGAGCCGAACGTCCCCGTCCGCGTCCTGCTCGACCGGGCGGCGGCGAAGGTGGGCGAGAAGTTCGCCGGCCGGCCGCAGACCGAGGCCGCCGTCCGCCGGACGCTGGGGCTGACCTACCGCTCGCTGGGGGCGTACCCCGAGGCGATCTCGCACCTGAAGCGCTGCCTCGAACTGTACCGCGCGGCGCTGCCGCCGGGGCACCGCGAACTGACGCAGGCGGTCAACAACCTGGGCATGGCCTACATCGACGGCGGCCGGTACGCCGACGCCGAGCCGCTGATGGCCGAGGCGCTCGCCGCCGCCGAGGCGGCCGGCGGCCCCGACGGCGACCTGACACTCGCGGCGGCGGGCAACCTCGCTCAGCTCTACCTCTCTTCCGGCCGGTGGGCCGACGCCGAGCCGCTGCTGGTCCGCGCCGCCGACGGCGCGCGACGCGCCGGCGGGGCCGACGACTGGGCCGCGCTGCACTTCGCCAGCAACCTCGGTGGCTTCTACCTCGACCGCCGCGACTGGGCGCGGGCGGCCCAGACCCTCGAGCCGGTGCTGGCAACCCACCGGCGGCTCTCCGGCGATGGCGCGCTCGACACCCTCCGCGTCATGAACCAGCTCGGCCTGGCCTACACGGGCCTGCGGCGCTTCCCCGAGGCCGAGGCGCTGCTCGACCAGGCGCTCGCCGGCCGGCGGGCGCGGCTCGACGCCGACCACCCCGAGGTGCTGCGGTCGATGGTCAACCTGGCGGCGGTCTACCGGGCGACGGGCCGCCTCGCCGAGGCCGAGCCGCTCTGTACGGCCGCGCTGGCGGCGGCGCGGGCGAAGCTCGGCCCCGGCCACCCCCGCATGGAGTGGTTCGCCGACGCCGCGGCCGACCTGCACGCCGCGCGGCGCGACCCGGCGTCGGCCGAGCCGGTGCTGCGCGAGCTGGTCACAATCGCGCGGGGGAAGTACGGCCCCGACTCGCCCGAGGTCGCCCGCCGGCAGGTCGATCTCGCCCGCAACCTGCTGACCCAAAAGAAGTTCGCCGACGCCGAAACCCCGGCCCGCGCCTACCTCGCCCTGCGCGAGAAGTCGGAGCCGGGCGGCTGGCGGGTGGCCTACGCCAAGTCGCTCGTCGGCGGCGCACTGCTCGGCCAGGGCAAACTCGCCGACGCCGAGCCGCTGCTGGCCGACGGCTACGCCGGACTGACGGCCAACGCCGCAGCCATACCCTCGAATGCCCGTTCGGTCCTCGCCGAGGGACGGGAGTGGCTGGCGCGGCTGCACGACGCCCAGGGGAACCCGGCCGGGGCGACCCGCGTCCGCGCCGAGGCGAAGCCGCCGGCGCCGTGAAGTCCGCGCAATCCGGCGGAATCCGTTCGGGGCTCCGGCCGCGCCCGTCGCACTGCTCACCGGACGGGGCGTCGGCCCCGCACCTTTTCCCACCCGGTGACGCATGAAACACAAGACCTCGCCGCGACTGCGGCTCGAAGCCCTCGAAGACCGCACGACTCCGGCGCTCTTCACGGTAACCAGCGTCGCCGACGCCGGCCTCGGCACCCTCCGCAACGCGATCGAGCTGGCGAACGCGACGCCGGGGGCGGACACGATCGCCTTCGACCCCGCCGTGCAGGGCAAGACGATCGCGCTGACGACGTTCATCGACCCGCTGGTCGGGAACTTCGTCGGGCCGAGCGCACTCTTCGTTTCCGACGGGCTGACGATTCAGGGGACGGGCGAGACGATCACCCGCAGCGGCGGCGACCCGTTCCGGCTCTTCTTCCTCTCCGGGTCCAACATCGTCACGCTGCGGAACCTGACGCTGTCCGAGGGCTTCGCGCTGGGCGGCTTCGGGGGTGCCGGCGGCGGCGGCGGGGCGGGCATGGGCGGCGCGATCTACAACCAGGGGGCGCTGATCCTCACCAACTGCACACTGACCGGCAACCGCGCGACGGGCGGGGCCGGCGGCTCGACCCGCGTCGAGTCCGGGCAGGGCGGCGGCGGCCTGTCGTCCCGCCGGCCGGCGAGCGACGTGGACGGCCAGGGGCCGAACGGCGGCGTGAGCAGCAGCGGTACCGCCGCCGGCTTCGGCGGCGGCGGCCGGGGCGGGGATGTCGGACTCGGCGCGAGTGGCCGCGACGGCGGATTCGGCGGGGGGGGCGGCGGGGGCCGGGGCGGCTTCGGCGGGGGCGACGGCG
>CAXTPM010000148.1:0-10114 GCA_964245865.1 uncultured Fimbriiglobus sp.
CCTTGCCCCTCTGCAACGAGCGCTCATTCGCAGCACTGATCGATGTGGGTGCCCTGACGCCGAACCTTCTCAAACAGCAGCGGATACCGCTTGCCGGCAAGCCGGGTCCAGAAGGACCTATCTCGGTGGGAGATCGGGTCGGTCCGCCGGTCCTTTTCCGCGCCGGCCCTCAACCGCCTCCCACCGAGATAGGCCCTAAGCTGGTCACCAGGCCCGCTACGGAACTGACAGGGAACATCATGATGACGATCACCATCAACGGATCCACGGCATCGCTCCCTGCGGACCCGCGCGTCTCCCTCCTGGATTTCTTGCGCGAGGACCTTCGTCTCGCTGGCACGAAGAAAGGCTGCAACCAGGGCGCGTGCGGCGCGTGCACGGTGTTGGTCGACGGCGAGCGCATCCTGTCGTGCCTCGCGCTGGCGGTGCAGTACGAGGGGCGGCACGTCACGACGATCGAGGGACTGGCGGACGGGGACGCGCTCCACCCGCTGCAGCAGGCGTTCATCGACCACGACGGCTTCCAGTGCGGCTATTGCACGCCTGGCCAGATCTGCTCGGCGATCGGCATGGCGGCGGAGGTGAAGCGCGGGCTGCCGAGCCATGCCACGGCCGATCTCGCGGCCGACATGGTGACGCTGACGCGCGAGGAACTTCAGGAGCGGATGAGCGGCAATCTGTGCCGCTGCGGGGCGCACAACGGCATCATCACCGCCATCGCCGAGACCGTTGAAGCGGAGATGGCGGCATGACCCCGTTCAGCTATGCACGCGCCGGAGACTTGGCAGAGGCGCTGCGGCTCGGTGCGCCCGCATCCACTGCGTATCTGGGCGGCGGCACCAACCTCGTCGACCTGATGCGCGAGACGATCGAGCGGCCGATCACGCTGGTCGACGTCACCGGCTTGTCCGACGCGATCGACGAAACGGACGGCGGCGGCTTGCTGATCAGCGCCGGGGTACGCAACACCGCGCTTGCCGAGCATCGCACGGTCCGGACGCGCTACCCCGCACTGGCGCGCGCGATCCTGGCGGGCGCCTCGCCGCAGATCAGGAACATGGCGACGGTCGGCGGCAACTTGCTTCAGCGAACGCGCTGTACCTATTTTTACGACACCGACAGTTCGCGCTGTAACAAGCGCGCGCCGGGTACCGGCTGCGACGCGGTCGACGGGTTCAACCGCATCCATGCGATCCTCGGCGCCTCGACCGCCTGCATTGCGACGCATCCGTCGGACATGTGCGTCGCGCTCGCCGCGCTGGATGCGACGGTCCACCTGCAGGGCAGCAGCGGAGCGCGAACGCTGCCCTTCACCGAGCTGCACCGCCTGCCAGGCGATCATCCGGAGGTCGAGACGGTGCTGGAGCCGGGCGAGCTGATCACCGCGGTCGAGCTGCCGGCGCTCCCGCTCGCGGCGAATTCGACCTATCGCAAGGTGCGCGACCGCGCGAGCTATGCCTTCGCGCTGGTCTCCGTCGCCGCCGCGATCGAGCTGGACGGCGACCGGATCAAGGACGTGCGGATCGCGCTGGGCGGCGTCGCGCACAAGCCGTGGCGGGCGCTGAAGGCGGAGGCGAGCCTGCGTGGAGGTCCGGCGACCGAGCAGGCCTTCCGCGCCGCCGCGCAGGCCGAACTCGCCGACGCCGCACCCTTGCGGGACAACGGCTTCAAGGTCGAACTCGCCACGCGGACCATCGCCGCCGTTCTCGGCGACCTCACCGGAGCAGGCGCATGAACATTCTCGAAGATGCCAAACTGGCCGCGCAGGCCGCCACCCAGGCGGTGGTGTCCAAACTCGTCCCGCTGGCGCCCGATAGCTGGATCCCCGGTGGCGTGCCCGACCCGCTGATCGGCCACAAACACGGTTTGATCGGAACCTCCGTGTCCCGGCGCGACGGCCGGCTCAAGGTCCAGGGTACCGCGCGTTTCGCGGCCGAGGTTCCGCTCGACGGGATGGTCTACGCCGCGCTCGCCTACGGCACGATCCCGCGCGGCCGCATCGCGACCCTCGACACCGGCGCCGCCGAGGGTGCGGCGGGGTTCGTCACGCTGGGGCCGGACCCCAACAACTCGTTCAACCTGCTGGCCACCGACGGCGTGGGCAACAGCATCTCCGTGGCGCGCAGCACCGCCGCGTCGTTCCGCCTGGTGGGCGGCGGCGGGGCGGACACCTTCTTCATCAGCGGCGGCGCGACGAGCACGCTCGGGTTTCTCCAGAGCGCCGTGACCGTGGACGCCGGCGGCGAGGCAAACGCGCGGCTGGTGATCGTGGACACCAACCGCACCGCCGCGACGCGCGTCACCGTCACCGCCACGAGTGTGGGCGCGGGCACCGGGGACAACATCTTCAGTAACGTGCCGGGGTCGCGCGTCAACTACGCGGGCTTCGGCAACGGCCAAGTGGTTCTCGACCTCGGCACCCAGGCGGTGGGCGGCAACCAAGTTAACGTCGAGGGCACCAGCGCCGGCACCACCTTCGTGTTCGGCACCGCGGGGCAAGACACCTTCTTCGTCAACGGCACCGCGAGCGGCAACGGCCTCGGGAACCTGAACGCGGTGTTCGGCATGCTCAACTTCGAGGGCCGTTCCGGGGCCGGCGACGTGCTCGTGGTCAGCGACTACGGCGCGACCAGCGGCAACCAGGTCGGGCGCCTCGCCGGCAACCAGATTCTCGGCCTCGCGGGCCTCACCGACGCCTCGGTGATCAACTACTTCAACGTCGGCTCGGTGGCGGTGTTCGGCAGCAACAGCGCGGTGCTCGCCGAGCAGTTCACGGTGGCGAGTCCGGCGGTCACGACGAGCCTGTTTGCCAACGCCGGGCCGGACACCGTCAACGTGCAGTCTACCGCCGCCGGGGTGCCGGTGGGGGTGTTCGGCGGCGCGGGCGACGACCTGATCCGCGTCACCAGCACCGCCGGCTCGGGCGACTTCGGGAATCTGCTCGGCATCAACGGGCCTCTGAACATCGACGCCGAGGCCGGCAACAACCGCCTGCTCGTGAGCAACGGCGGCAGCGCGTTCCCGGCGACCTTCACCGTCGCCGCCAACTCGATCAGCGGGGCCAGCCCGCAGCCGATCAACTACACCGCCACGGGGGGCAACTTCCTCGGTGCGGCTGGCGACGGCGTCACCGTCCTCGGCTCGGACGCGGCCGGGGACACCTTCAACGTGGTCTCGACCCGCGCCGGGAGCCAGACGCTGATTCTGGGCAACGGCGGGAACGACCAGTTCAACGCCGTCACGCAGAACCTCAACGGCGTGGTGCGCCTCAGCGGCGGCTTCGGCTCGGACAGCTTCGTTCTCGACCCCGACGACTTCGGCAGCACCGCGACCCCCCTAGTCGTCTCCGGCGGCGGGGGTGGCACCGACCGCGCGCTGTTCCTCGGCTTCGCCGGCGACGACCTGTTCCCCCCGGCCGTGACGATTACCGGCGCGACGACCGGCGTGGTTACGGGCCTCGGGGTGCCGGTCAACTTCGACACGCTCACCAACCTCGACTACGACGGCCGCACCGGGCGGAACAACTTCACGTTCGTGGACGGCACCGGCGTGGCGCGCGGCAGCGTCGCCGACCCTGGGTCGGGCATCGTGGTCCAGCCGAAGTCGGTCGCGGCGGCGGAAATCCGCCTCGGCGGCGGCACCGTCGGCCCCGTCGTGAACGTGACCAACATCAACGGCTCGGACGCCGCCGGTCTCCTGATCGACGGGCGCGGCCGCGACACCCTGACCGTACTCGGCGCCAGCGGCACCGGCCTCGGCGGCACGGGGGGGCTGGCGAACACCGTCAGCGACACCGGCACGGACACGATTACGGTGTCCGAGCAGATCGTGACCATTCGCAACCTCGACCTCGGCGACCTGCGCACCGTCGCGGTCGCCCGGTTCGACACCGGCATCCCGCTGGTGCTGGGCGCGCTGACCATCCCGACTTTGATCGTCCGGGCCGGGGACGAGTCGGGCGCGGGCGACAACGTGGCCGTGACGCCGAGTTCCAACGTCAACATCGTGGTCGATGGGGGCTTGCCGGGGCGGGGTCGCAACGGCGATGTCATCACCAGCAACGGCGGCGAGCCGACCACCGTCTCGCGCGTCAACGACCCGGCCACGGGCCAGCAGGTGACGCGCCTGGTGACGCCCTCGAACAAGTCGGCGGCGTTCTCGAACTTCGAGAACGCGGGCGGCGGGCGGCAGATTTTCGCCGTCGGGGCCGACGCCGGCGGCGGGCCGCGCGTGCGCGTCTACGACGCCGCCACCCGCGCGGTCTTGTTCGACAACTTCGTCTACGAGGAGTCGTTCAGCGGCGGGGTGCGCGTGGCCACGGGCGACGTGACCGGCGACGGCGTGCCGGACCTCGTCGTGGCGGCGGGCTACGGCGGCGGGCCGCGCATTACCGTGTTCGACGGCGTGAACTTCCAGGTCGTCGCGGACTTCTTTGCCTTCGAGGACAGCTTCCGCGGCGGGGCTTACGTGGCGGTCGGCGACCTCACCGGCGACGGGGTGGGCGACATCGTGGTCGGAGCGGGCCTCGGCGGCGGGCCGGTGGTGCGCGTCTTCGACGGCGGGGGCCGCGTCCTCACCGGCTTCTTCGCCTACGACCCGGTGTTCCGCGGCGGGGTGCGCGTGGCCACGGGGGATGTTAACGGCGACGGGCTGACCGACATCATCACCGGCGCCGGGCCGGGGGGCGGTCCCCACGTGCGGGTCATCAACGCCTCGGACCTCCAGCCGATCACCGAGTTCCAGGCGCTCGGCGACGACTACCGCGGCGGGGTCTACGTCGCGGCCGGGGATGTCGATAACGACGGCGCGGCGGACATCCTGATCGGGCCGGGCGCCAACGATCTCGCCGCGATCGCGCTGCGCACCAGCCGCGACGGCGGGTCGCTGATCCGCATCAACCTGGTGGACATCGGTCAGGACGAGGTGGCCGGGCCGGTGCCGGCCGGGCGCGACGCCCGCGAGTCCGGCGGGGTGCGCGTGTCGTTCGCCCGCACCAACCCTGACAGCGACGTGGGCCAGGCGGTCATCACGCGCGGCCCCGGCTTCGCCTCGACTGCGCGGGTCGTCGGCTTCGGCGTGCCCAGCACCGCGACCGGCATCCCGCCGGCCCCGACCACGCTCGACAGCTTCGACCTGTTCGAGCCGGAGTTCCAGGGCGGCGCGTTCGTGGGGTAGGGCGACGACTGCAACGGCGAGCGGGGGTGCGAACCCCCTGATTCTAGCTCCCCATCGGGCTAGAATCAGGGGGTTCGCACCCCCGCTCGCCTCGGAGTTCCCGCGTGGACGAGACCCGCTGGCTGGCCACGCGCGACGTGTGGGCGCTGCTGGGCGCGGCGCGCCCCCGCGTCACGCCCCGCAAGCGGCGGCTGTTCGCTTGCGCCGCCGTGCGCCTCGGCCTCGACTTGGTGCGTGACGACTCCGCGCGCCGGGCCGTTGAAGCGGCCGAGGCGTACTCCGACGGGGCACTCTCGAAGGCCGGGCTGCGGCGGGCGCGGCTGCTGGTGGCCGAGTACCGGCTCGAACTGCTGGCACAAGCCACCGAGCGCGACGACGACCCAGGCATCGCGCGGGAGGCCGAACTCTGCCGCGCCGCCGAACTCGCCGCGAGCGAGCGGAACCTGCGGAGTGCCGCCGCCCGCGCGCGGGGTCTGTTCGCCGCCGACATCGGGCTGCGGCATCGCCGCGCGGCCGTGGCCGACGCGGTGCGCGACATCTTCGGCAGCCCGTTCCGCGTAGTGCCGGCGCTGCGGCCCGAGTGGCTGACGGCCGACGCGGTGGGGCTGGCCCGCGCCGCGCACGAACTCGGCGAGTTCAACCGCCTGCCCATCCTGGCCGACGCACTCGAGGAAGCGGGCTGCGACTCCGCCGACTTGCTGGAGCATTTGCGCGGCGGGGGCTTGCACGCGCGCGGCTGCTGGGCGCTCGACCTCGTGCTCGGGTTCGGCCGCGACGGCAAGGCGCCCAAGCCCGCCACGCCGCCGGGGCGGATGGGCCTACTGCGCTTCCGCGCGCGGCGGGTGGTGGTGACGACGGCCGGGGTGACGTTCGAGGGAGCCGGCGGCGAGTCGTTCGCGCTCTTGCGCGAGGCCGGGCGGGCCGGGGCGGTGCGCCGGGGCCGGCCGGCGGGCGCGGTGGCGTCGTGCGTGCTGCGGCGCGACCGCCTGACGGTGGGCCTGACCCTCGGCGCGTTGCGGCGGATGCTGGCGTGGGACTACGAAATCCACTTCAAGGCCGGGCCGCGCAAGTTCGAGCAGGTGCGCCGGGCGCTGGCGGCGGTGTTCGAAGGCGGGGCGGGGTATCGGGAGGAGGCGGGCTAGTCGGGCTTGCCGAGCAGCAGTTTCAGGAACGCGATGTCCGAGAACCCTTGCGCGAGTGTCCCCTGCCGCACGACCACGAGTTTGAGCGACGGCATCACGTACAGGCGCTGCTTGCCCGCCCCGCACGCGGCCACCAGGTCACTGGGAAGCCACTCGGCGTTGGCCACGTCGCCCCACTCGCGCGACATCACGGGGCTTGCGCGCCGCTGCTCCGGGGTGATCGGCCTGCGCAGCCACCACGTCAGGCCGTAGGCGGGGTTCACGCCGGTGCCGGCGAAGCACTCGGCCAACAGTTGGTCGCCCGGCAAAGTGGTCCGCACGGATTCGCCGAACTTGGCCCAGTCGCGCGCGGTCATGGACGCCCCGCCGCCGACTTGCGGGTGCTTGTCGTCGCAGCGGAAGCGCCACTCGACTTTCACCCCGGCGGGGTCGAGTACGCGCCGCTTCAGGTAGGCCTCGAATGTTTCGGTGCCTAATTTCTGCTCCAGGGCGTAGGCGAAGGCGTTCAGGTGGTACGCGCCGTAGTCGAACTGCGCCCCCGGCTTGCCGGTCAGCGGCATGGCGGCAATGGCCCTCCAACTCGGCGCCGTGACGGCCCTGCCGCGCTCTCCTGAGGTGAGGCCGCTGGTGAGCGTCAGCAGTTGGCGGTAGGTGATGGTCGCTTTCTTGGGGTCGCCCTTCCACTCGGCGAGCGAGGTCGAGGCGGGGTCGTCGAGGCGGATGAGCTTGTCCTTGACGGCGGCAATCGCGGCGAGGCCGACGAAGCTCTTGCTGCCGCTGGCCAGCATCTGCAACTTGTCGGCGGCGCCGCCGTTGTCGTAGCGCTCGAAGACGATTTTGCCGTCGAACATCACCACGCAAGTCTGGCCCCTCTGGGACTTGCTGTAGTCGGCGGCGCTGGCCATTGCGGCAGCACTGGGGGGCGACGGGGCGGGGGCGGCAAGGAGGAGCAGGCAGGCGGCGAGTGGGTGCATGGGCGATTGAACCCCGCCGGGGCGGCGGGGTTCCGGTTGTTTGCCCTTACTCGTCCCCGTCCAACTTCACGCGCCGGCCGAAGCGCCGCCGCAACAGCCGCCGGCTGTCGGCCGACATCCCCGGCGGCTCCTCGTCGCCCAAGTTGCCGCGCATGTCGAACATCCGCAGCCCGGCGAGGTGCGGCGACTCGGCGAGCGCCCGGCAGCCGACTTCGCCGATGCCGTTGTGCGAGAGGTCGAGTTCGGTGAGTCGGGCAAGCCAGGGCGTGCGTGCGAGCGCCAGCGCCCCGGCGTCCTCCACACCGACCCCGCTGAGGCCAAGACGTTCGAGGCCGGCGAGGTTGTTGCGCTGCACCAGTGCCACGACGCCCGACGGGCCAAACCAGTTGTGCCCGAGGTCGAGGCGCGCCAGCCCGGCGAGGTGCTTCGACGCGGCGATGGTGCGGACGCCGATCGCGTCTAGGTGGGCGTTGTCGTCCTGGCCGCAGGCGATCAAAGTCGTCAGACTCGCCAGGTACCGGGACCGGAACAGCGTGGCAGACCCGTAAGAACTGGTCAGCCCAGAGCCAGTCAGGTCGAGCGTGTGGAGCCTGAGCAAGTGCTTGCACTTGGCGAGTCCGTCGTACTCCTCCTCGTCCCACAGGCGGAGTTCGCGCAGCGGGGTGAGCGCGAACAGCCGGCCACCCGACTCCTCTACTACTTCACCCGTCGTGGCGATGCGCTCAATGAAGCCGCGCCGGAACTCGCATGACTCGTCCCACCACTCCTCGTGCAACTCCGCCAGCGGCGCCGCCCACGCCTCGCCGTGCGCCGCCAGCAACTCCCCCGCCCGCGCCTCCATCGCCGCCCGCTTCGCTTTGCCCCGCACCCCCCGCGCCAACTCGATCTGCAGCCGGATGAACTGCGCCCGCTCCGGCTGGCCGTTCTCGTCGTACCAGTCGGCCATCACCAGCCGGGGCAGGTCCGCGTCCGGGTCGGCGATCACGGCGGCTAGCAGTCCGTCGTAGACGCTGCTCATACTCGCATCAACTCGTGTGCCGCAGGGCTTCGATGGGGTCGAGTCGGGCGGCACGCCACGCCGGGTAGAGGCCGAAGACGACGCCCACCAGGATCGAGACGGTCAGCGACAGGACGATACTCCACCAGCTAATCAGCGCCGGCAGCAGGCTGCCGCTGAGGAGCTTCCACAGCGGCGGGGCGCCGAAGACCATGCCGAGGCCGAGTGCCACGCCGGCGAGTCCGCCGACGCTGGTCTGCACCACGGCTTCGACGAGGAACTGCGTGATGATGTCGCGCCGCTTCGCCCCGAGCGCCCGGCGGATGCCGATCTCGCGCGTGCGCTCGGTGACTGTGGCCAGCATGATGTTCATGATGCCGATGCCGCCGACGACGAGTGAAATCGAGGCGATGAGCACCAAGAGACTCGTAAAGCGGTCCTGGGCACGCTCGGCCTCTTCGAGCCGGTCGAGCGGCACCGTCACGGCCCAGTCCTCCTTCTGGTGGTCCTCGCGCAGCATGTCCTTGATCGAGTCGCCCAGCGCTTTCACCCTCGCCCGCCCCTCGGAGGTGTCGAAGTCCGCGTCCACCGTGAGGGTGACTTGGCTCACCTGCACCTTCTCGCCGCTGCGCGAGCCGGAGGTGCGGGTGAACACCGTCTCGCCGACGCGCGCCCGGCCGGTGGAGAAGGGGATGTACACGTCGTGGTTGTAGTCCTCCGCGGCCTGACTGCCGCCGGTGCCGCCGGTGGGGGTGCGCTCCTGGGTGATGCCCACGACCAGGAAGCGGTTCTGGCGCGTGACGATGGTGCGGTTCAGGGCTTGCTCGAACGGAAAGAGGCGATCCGCCACGCCGGCGCCCAGCACGCACACATTCGCAATGTTGTGCTCGTCCTCGTCGGTGAGGAACCGGCCCGCCGCGAGTTCGATCTTGTTGACCACCTGGTAGTCCGGCGCCGTGGCGACGAGCCGCCCCTTGGCGTCCAGCCGGTCGAGGTAGCGGATCTCCGAGGGGAAGACGCGCATCGGCACCATGCGCACGAGCGAATCGGAGAACGTGCCGAAGCGCTCCAGGTCGGCGAACTTCAGCCCGTAGGTGGCGACCATCGAGCGGCCGGATGTGGCCGAGTCGTCGGTCGGCTTGACGCTGCGGACGATGATGTTGGTCGCGCCCTGTTTTTTAATGTCGTTGAGCGCGTCCTGCATCGAACCCTTGCCGAAGGCCATCAGCGCGATGACGGCACTCGTGCCGATGACGATGCCGAGCACGCTCAAGCTCGCGCGCAGCTTGTGCAGCCAGAGGCTGCGCACCGCGAGCAGGATCGTGCGCCCGGTCTTGCTGCCGGCGAGCGCCCGCACCCCGAGGCGCACCAGCAGCAATAGCGAGCCGCCGACGACCACGGCGAGGGCGCCCACCACCGCGTAGGGCTGCCAGGCGGGCGGGGCGGACTCCACGGGGATCGACATCGGCATCGCCATCGGGCGCGGCTCCGGCTAGTGGGCCAAGGTGAGGGGCACGGCGTCGGCGAGCGCCGGCTCGGCCGCGCCGTCGCCCCCCTCGTGGTTGGGGGCGTCGTTGCGTTCGTCGGTCTCGACCACGCCGTCGCGCAGCCGAATCACCCGGCGCGCCCAGGCCGCGATGTCGTTCTCGTGCGTCACCATGATGATCGTCTTGCCCGCGCGGTTCAGGCTGCGCAGCATCGTCATGATTTCGTCCGAGGTGCGGCTATCCAGGTTGCCCGTCGGCTCGTCGGCGAGAATCAGTTGCGGGTCGTTCACCAGGCTGCGCGCGATCGCCACGCGCTGCTGCTGCCCGCCCGAGAGCTGC
>CAXTPM010000149.1:0-10061 GCA_964245865.1 uncultured Fimbriiglobus sp.
GTCGGTGGCGATCACGCGCATGTCGAAGGCGCGCGCCCGCCGCGCGGTGGCGCCGCCGGTGCGGCCCAGGCCGACCACGCCGAGCGTCTTGCCGCGCAAGCTCCCGTAGGCGACGCGGGGCCACGCCCCCTTCTGGATCGATTGGTGCTGGTGGATCAGGCGCTTGGCGAGTGCGAGCATGAGCATCAGCGCCCCCTCGCCGACCGCCTCGTGGTTGGTGCCGGGGGCGTAGGTCACCAGCACGCCGAGGTCGCGCGCGGCCTGCACGTCGATGCCGTCGTAGCCGACCCCCGCGCGGGCCACCAGTTTGAGGCCGGCGGCGGCGCCGGCTTCGAGCACGCGCCGGGTGTACGGCTCGCTCCCCGCCAGGCTGGCGATGCATCCGGGGAGCGTGGCCAGCAGCTCGGCCTCGGTCATTTGGGCGGGGCGAGGCGGGTAGACGAGTTCGGCGCCGACGCTTGCGAGCAGCGGGCCGTACACCGGCTCAATGGCGGGCAGGTGGCTCGGCGCGATCAGCACGCGCGGCCCGGCAACTGTGGTCATGGGGGTGAACCTTTCGCGGCGGCGTGTCTCTCGAAACTGTAGCGACTTTCGCCGCGAACGCCGTCCGATTACTCGTGCCGGGGGCGCTCCGGCGCCCGCCGGGAAGGGGAATAATCGCGGCGGCGCCTTGAAATCAAGGCGGAAGCGTCCGATGATGCAGGCAGTGTGCCCGCCGGGCTTTCGGCGGGTTTGTCCCGTCCCGCTGTTTTGTTTGAGCCAGGGGGTTCCGAGCTTTGCCCGACACCCCCGGCCGATGGAGTTCGGTTTGACCCATCCGCGTCCGAGAACTCTGGGGGATGTCATTTGAGCCAGCTCGCCACCCGCGCCTACGCCGAAACCCCGCTCCTGACCGCCGACCGCGGCGTGCCGACCGCGTTGCACCGCGCGTGCCTGGCCGCGAAGACCGCGGCCGACAATAAGGGGGCGAGCATTTTCGTGCTCGACCTCCGCGCGGTCACGCCGATCTTCGACTTCTTTGTGCTCGCCACGGGGTCGAGTCGCCGGCAGGTCCACACCATCGTGGAAGAAGTCGATGCCGCCCTCCGCGCGGCCGGCGACACCCGGCTGGCGGTCGAGGGGTACGACTCGAGCAAGTGGGTCGTGCAGGACTACGGCGACGTGCTGGTTCACGTGTTCGACGGCGACACCCGCGACTACTACAAGCTCGAAGAACTCTGGGCCGACGCGGTTCGGGTGGACTGGGAGCGCGAGCTGCCGGATGTCGATGCGACCGAGGTCGAGACCGACGACGAGCCGGGCGACGAGATTCGAGCGGCGGACGAGACGGAAGTCTAGATTCCCGCCAACAGCCCGGTGACGACCGTCGCCGGGTTCCTAAGGCCCGCCCCGCCCGCTATGATGGGCCGGCGGGTTTTCTATTTTGCGAGACGGTGCCCCGATGAGCCTGCTGGCCGAGCTTCGCGCCGCCTTCGCCCCGATCGTCGCCGGGTACGAGCCGGACCCCGCGCGCGCCGCCACGCTCTTGAGTATGATCCGCCCGGCCACGAGCAGCGCCCACGGCGACTACCAGGCCAACCTGTGCATGCCGCTAGCCAAGCAGTTGGGCCGCAAGCCGAACGAACTCGCCGCCGAGATCGCCGCCAAGCTGCCGACGAGCGGGCTGATTGCATCGGCCACTCCCGCCGGCGGGTTCATCAACTTGAGTCTCGCCGCCCAACCGTTGGCCGATAGCCTGCGCGCGGTGCTGGCCAACCCGAACTTGGGCGTGACGAAGGCCGCGAAGCCCAAAAACGTCGTCATCGACTACTCCGGCCCGAACGTCGCCAAGCCGCTGCACGTCGGGCACCTGCGCAGCACGGTCATCGGCGACTCGCTCAAACGCATCCTGAATGCCCTCGGCCACCACGCGGTGGGCGACAACCACCTGGGTGACTGGGGCTTCCAGTTCGGCATCCTCATCTACGGCTACAAGCACTACCTCGACGCGGCGGCATTCGAGCGCGACCCGGTGCGCGAACTCGCCCGGCTGTACGTACTTATCAATGGCCGCTTCCAGAAGCCCGGCGACGACGATGCCGCCGGCGACGACCCGTTGCGCGCCGCCTGCCGCGCCGAGACCGCCAAGTTGCACGCCGGCGACCCGGAGAACGTGGCACTCTGGCAGAAGTTCATGCCGTCGTGCCTGGCGATGCTCGCCCCCATCTACTCCCGGCTCGGCGTCACCCTCGAACACACCTACGGCGAGAGTTTCTACCACCCGATGCTCCCCGGTGTCGTCTCGGAGTTGCTGGAGAAGGGGCTGGCGCGCGAGATGAACGGCGCGGTCGTCATCCCCAACGCCAAGGGCGACTACCCGCCGCCCCCGCCGCCGGGCGAGAAGTCAAAGGAAGAACCACCCGCGATCATTCGCAACCGCGACGGGGCGTACAACTACACGACATCCGACCTCGCCACGGTGAAGTTCCGCGCCGAAGAGATGAAGGTCGATACGGCGCTCTACGTGGTCGATGCCCGGCAGGCGATGCACTTCCGCACGGTCTTCGCGGCCGCGAAGCGCTGGGGCTACGACCGCACGGAGTTCGTCCACGTGATGTTCGGGTCGATCCTGGGGCCGGACGGTAAACCGATCAAGTCCCGCGACGGCAACGTCTACGAACTCGAAGCCCTGCTGGATGAAGCCGTTAGCGGCGCCGGCGCTGCGATCGTCGCCGCGCGGGCTGAGCGCGCCGCGTTCGGCCACGCCGTCGCGGAACTGTCGCCTCAGCAAATCCGCGAGCGAGCCGAGGTGATCGGCGTCGGCACCGTCAAGTACACCGACCTCAGTGGCCACCGCACCAGCGACTACACGTTCGACCTCAAGCGCATGCTCGCGCCCGACGGCAACACCGCCACGTACATGCTCTACGCCTACGCCCGCTGCCGGGGCATCCAGCGGAAGTCCGGGGAGGCCGCGTTCGGTGCCGCCCCGGTTACACTCGACCACCCCGCCGAGCGCGCGCTCGTACTCGCGCTCTTGCGCTACCCCGACGCGCTGGAGTCGGCGGGCGCGGAACTCGCCCCGCACCTGCTCGTGAGCTACTTGTGGGACGCGGGAAAGGCGTTCAGCGTGTTCAACGACACCTGCCCCGTCCTCCAGGCCGAGACGCCCGGACTCCGCGCCTCGCGCCTCACGCTGGTCGAAGCAACCGCGCGGACGCTCAAGACCTGCCTGAACCTTCTCGGCGTCGAAACCGTCGAGCAGATGTAGTCCCCCTGACTGAACCCGTAGTAGGCCCGTCATGTTTGTCGATCGAGTTGAACTGTTCGTCCAGGGCGGCGACGGCGGGCGCGGCATGGTCAGCTTCCGCCGCGAGAAGTACGTCCCGCGCGGCGGTCCCGACGGCGGCGACGGCGGCGACGGCGGCTCGGTCATCGTCCGCGCGGTCGAGAATGCCGACAACCTTGCCCCCTTGATCATGCGCAAGTTCTGGAAGGCCAAGCCCGGCGAACCCGGCGGCACGTCCTTGTGCGCCGGCAAGGACTCGTTCGATCTGGTCATCCCCGTGCCGCCGGGCACCATCGTCCGCGACCGGGACCGGGGCAACGTGCTGAAGGACTTGGTCGAGATCGGCGACGAGGTGACCGTCGGCAAGGGCGGGCGCGGCGGGCGCGGCAACAAGCACTTCGCCACCAGCACCAACCGCGCCCCCCGCGAGTTCGAGCCGGGCGGCGAGGGCGAAGAACGCTGGATTCAACTCGAACTGAAGATCATCGCCGACGCGGGACTCGTCGGCATGCCCAACGCCGGCAAATCGACACTTTTGAGCCGCCTCAGCCGCGCGACGCCCCAGATCGCGGACTACCCGTTCACCACCAAGTCGCCCAACCTCGGCCTCGTCACCCTCGGCGGCGACTCCACACTCGTGCTGGCCGACCTGCCGGGGTTGATCGAGGGCGCGAGCCAGGGCGTCGGGCTGGGGCACGAGTTCTTGCGCCACGTCGAGCGCACGCGCGTACTGGTGCATCTCTTGGAGCCGTTCCCGCTCGACGGCACGACCCCGCTGGGCAACTACCACGCGATCCGCAACGAGCTGAAGCTGTACAGCGAGGCGCTCGCGGAGAAGCCGGAAATCGTCTGCCTGTCGAAGTCGGAGCTAACGGGCGCGGCCGAGATTAAAGACCACCTGGAAACTGAACTCTGCCGCGAGGTCTTGCTGATCTCGTCGGTCACGGGCGCGGGCCTCGCCCCACTGGTCGGCCAGATCACACAACAACTCATTCTCGCCAAGCGGCGCGAGGCGAGGGCCAAGCCGGTGCGCGCGGAGTTCGCGCCGGCGCCGGCGGTCGCCGCCGAGGCGGTGGCCGAGCCGGCGCCCGAGACCGCGCCGGCAGCGGCGCCGTGAGGGGCGCCCCGCCAACCGGCCCGCCGTGGGCGCTGATCGACGCCGGGAGCACACGCACCAAGTACGCGCTGGCTGAGTCGGGGCCGGACTCGGTGGAGCTTTTGTTCGCCGACGACCGCGACGACCGGCCCGGTAGCGTGACGCGGCTGCTGCGCGCCCTCGGCGAGCGCCCGGCCCGCTTCGCCGTCGCGGGGAGTCACCCGGCGCGCCGCGACGGCCTCGCCGCCGCCCTGAACTCGGCCTGGCACACGCCCGTAATCATCGATCGCGCCGCGGCGGTGCCGGTCGAGTTAGTAGGGCCGTCGCCCGACGAGATCGGAGTTGATCGCCTGCTCGACTGCCTGGCCGCGAACCGGCTGCGGCGCACGGGGGTTCCGGCGCTAGTGATCGACGCCGGCACCGCGCTCGTGCTCAACGCCGTGTCGGAGGGCGGACAACTGTTGGGCGGCGCGATCTGCCCCGGCCGGCGGGCGATGCTGGCGGCCCTCGCCGCCGCCACGGCCAGGCTGCCGGACCTCGCGCCGGGCGCCGATTCGCCGCCGGGTTGGCCGGCCACCACTACCGCCGACTGCCTGCGACTCGGCACCGACGCGGCCACCCTGGGCGTCGTGTCTCGAATACTGGCTAAATACCGGGGGCGTGATCTTGACGTGTTCTTGACCGGCGGCGACGGCGAGTGGCTGCGCCGCCGCGCCGACTGGCCGAGTTCGGCGCGCGTGGTGCCCCGCCCCAACCTCACCCTCGAAGGGCTGCTGCTCGCGGCCGAGGCGGCGGGCCGGTGACCGGCGACTCCCCCCTTCGCGTGGCCGTCCTCACCCCGCCGGGCGCCGGCGCGGTCGCGGTGGTGGGCCTGCGCGGGCCGGGGGCGCTGGCGGTGTTACGCGCGGCGGTGCGGCGGGAGTCCGGCCCGGCACTGCCGCCGCAACTCGACCCCGGCCGGGCGTACTTCGGGCGGGTCGAACTCGCGCCGGGCGCGTGGGAAGAAGTCGTCGCGGTGCCCGGCCCGACCGGACCCGATGAGTCGGCGGAAGTCCACTGCCACGGCGGGGTTCGGGCCACCCAGTCCCTCGTCGCCGCGCTCGGGCGGCTCGGCGCGGCCCCGGTCGCCGCGTGGGACTTCGCCGCCCGGCCCGGCGGGTTCGACGCGCGCTTCCTGCGCCCCCTGGCCGAGGCGCCGACGGCGCGGGTCGCGGCGGTATGGCTCGACCAGTACCGCGGCGCGTTCCGCCGGGCCGAGGCCGACCCGGCCCGCGCGGCGCGCCTGGCCGAGTTGGCGAAGTTGGCCGACCGCCTCAACGGCGGGTTCCGCGTCGGGGTCGCCGGGGCGCCGAACGCGGGCAAGAGTTCGCTCGTCAACGCGCTCTCCGGGTACGAGCGCAGCGTGGTGGCCGACCTGCCGGGGACGACGCGCGACGTGGTCGTGACGCGACTGGCGCTCGACGGCTGGCCGTTCGACATTGCGGACCTTGCCGGGTTCCGCGCGGGCGGCGGCGAGTTGGAGCGCGCGGGCATGGCCAGGGCGCGGGCGTGGCTCGCCGGGGCAGACCTCGTGGTGTGGCTGCGCGACGCCTCGGACCCGGCGGCGGCGGACCTGGGTCCGGCGAGCCTGCCGGCGGGGGTGCCGGTCGTGCGGGTCGCCAACAAGCTCGACGCGGCGCCGGGGGTCGCGCCGGGCCTGGGCGAGTTGGGGCTGTCGGCGCGTACCGGCGCGGGCGTGCCGGCGCTGATTGCGGCGGTCGCGGCGGCGTGCGTGCCGGACCCGCCCCGGCCGGGCGAGGCGGTGCCGCCGCCGGGGTGGTCCGGGCGGCGCGGCTGAAAATTGGCGCCGCCGGCGGGCGGGGGCCGTGGTAAACTGGTGCGGACTGGGCGGCGCGGCCGATACCTAGTCGCCGCGTGCGCCGCGCGAACTTCCCCCCGTCGGGTGACCCTTGCCTGTCCGACTCGTCGGTCCCGCCCGCGCGGCCCTCGCCCTCGCGCTCGTCGCCCTCGGCGCGTCGCCGAGTTTGGCGCTGCCCGATGTCCTGGGCTTCCGCTCGCGCAACCAGCTCTCGACCCTGAACGAAAAGCTCGCCGGGCGGCTGGTCGATTTCACGAACAACCACGGGGTCGATCGCCGCATCTGCTCGCCTGTGCTCGGCTCGCGCCGGGACGTGTATGTGTACCTGCCGCCGGGCTACGACGGGGTGAGGCTGTTCCCGGTGATGCTCTTCCTACACGGGCTGGGGCAGGACGAGAAAATCTTCCTGGACGTGGTGCCGGAGTTCGACGCGGCCATCCGCGCCGGCACGGCCGCGCCGATGGTGATCGTGGTGCCCGACGGCACGGTCAACGGCAGCCCGTCGCTCACGAGCGCGGGGAGTTTTTGGATCAACTCGAAGGCGGGGAACTTCGGCGACTACCTGGTGCGCGACGTGTGGCACTGGGCGCTGGCGAACTTCGCGGTGCGCCCGGAGCGCGAGGCGCACGTGGTCGCCGGGGCGAGCATGGGCGGGTTCGGGGCGTACAACGTGGCGTTCAAGAACAAGTCCGAGTTCGCGCACGTCGTGGGGATCATGCCGCCGCTCAACATGCGCTACGGCGACTGCGACGGCCGGTACCTGAGCGACTACGACCCGAGTTGCTTCAAGCTGCGCTTCGTCGGTCGGCGCAACGAGGTCGTCGGCGTCTTCTACGGCGGCCTCTTGATCCGCTCGCGGCGGCTGCTCGACCCCCTGGTCGGGGCCGACGCGGCGCCGGAGGAGGCGAACGCCTTCGTGTCGCGCGAGAACCCCTACGAGATGCTCCGCCGCTACGGCGTGCGGCCCGGCGAGTTCAACCTGTTCGTCGGCTACGGCAAGCGCGACGAGTTCAACATCGACGCCCAGGTCGAGTCGTTCGTGGACGAGTGCGCGCGCATGGGCATCTTCCCGACCACGCTGGTACTGCCGCGCGGGCGGCACAACGTGGCCACCGCCCTCGACATGATCCCCGCGCTCAACCAGTGGACGTTCGAGAAGTTGGCCCCCTACGTGCCGGCGGACTTCGTGCCGCCGACCAGGAACGTGCTCGTGCGGCCGGTGGTGGCCACGCGCAACCTGCGCGGGGTCGAACTGGGCGGGTGGGAGACGGTCCCCGCGAAGCCGCCGAAGGGCACCTACCCCTGACCCGCCCACGATTCCGACCGCCGAGGAGCCGCGCCGATGCCCCAGGTCCAACTCGCCCGCGCCCGCACCCCGTCGGGGGCGATGACGGCCCTCGTCACCGGCCCCGCGTCGGCGCACCTCACCCCCACGCCGCTCTCGGAGATTCTGCACCACCCCAAGCCCGCGGCGTTCGCCGCGAGTTTGATCGGCCCCGGCGAGCCGGCCGACGCCGCGCAACTGCGCTACCTCGCGCCACTCGACGCGCAAGAGGTGTGGGCGGCGGGGGTGACGTACCGGCGCTCCAAGGTCGCGCGCGAGGAGGAGTCGGCCGGGGCGGCGCAGTTCTACGACAAGGTCTACACCGCCCCCCGGCCTGAGTTGTTCCTCAAAGCCACCCCGAGCCGGGTGCGCGGGCACCTCGAGCCGATCCGCGTCCGGGCGGATAGCAAGTGGAGCGTGCCCGAACCCGAACTCGTACTGGTGGTGAGTCCGGCCGGCAAGTTGGTCGGCTACACCATCGGTAATGATGTGAGTTCGCGCGACATCGAGGGCGAGAACCCGCTGTACTTGCCGCAGGCGAAAATCTACCGCGGCTCGTGCTCGCTCGGCCCGCTGATTACGCTCGTCGATGACATGCCGGACTTGGCGGATGTCAGTATTCGCCTGGAGATCGTGCGCGGCGGCGCCCCAGCGTTCGACGGTTCGACCAGCCTGTCGAACCTGAACCGCACGCCGGAGAGTCTGATCGAGTGGCTGGTGCGCGAGAACGAGTTCCCGCACGGGGTGTACCTGTTCACGGGCACCGGGATCGTGCCGCCGGACGAATTCAACTTGAGTATCGGCGACGCGGTGCACATCACGATCGGCGGGATCGGGACGCTCACCAACGTGGTGGGGGCGTAGGTGTGCCGCTCTATGACCACTTCCGCCCGCCGTGGAGTACGTCTCGCCCCTGGGAAGGCTTCCACGGCGCGTGGGCCGCAGCCATCGCGTTCCACCTGAACGCCGGCGTGCTGCCGGGCGACTACTTCGCCATGCCGCTGTTGGAAGTCGGCGGGCGCGTCGAGGTCGATACCGCCGCGTTCCGGGACGCCTCGACGGGCGCGGGGTCGGGGCCGTGGCGCCCCCCGCCGCCGGCGCTGGTGGCGCCGCTCGAAGGCGCGGGGGAGGAGAGCTACGAGGTGCGCGTGACACGCAACTTCGGCGGGCCGCAGTTGCGCGCGGCCATCGAACTGGTCAGTCCGTCGAACAAGGACCGCCCGGCGGCGCGCTCGGCATTCGCCTCGAAGTGTGCGAATCACCTGCGGCGCGGGGTGTCGGTGGTCGTGATCGACATCGTGACCGAGCGATCGGCCAACCTGCACGCCGATCTTCTGGCCGCGCTCGGCCCGGCGCCGGGGGGGGTGTGGGAGGCGGCGTCGCGGCTCTACGCGGTGTCGTACCGCGGCGTGGTGGCCGACCCGGCGCGGCTGGAGGCGTGGACCTACGAGCTAGTCGTCGGCGGCGAGTTGCCGGAGGTGCCGCTGTGGCTCGAACCCGACCTGTGCGTGCCGCTGCGGCTCGGCGAGAGCTACGGGGTGACGTGCGCCGGGCTGAGGATGGGGAACTAACTGGGGGTCGCGCGATGGCGAAGTGGCGCTGCCGGTGCTGCGGCGAGACGCACGACGACTTGCCGATGCACTACGGCGCGGAAGCGCCAATGGCGTGGTACGACATCCCAGAGGCTGAGCGCGAGGCGCGCTCGGTCCTTACGCGGGACCAGTGCATCATTGATGATGAGTTCTTCTTCGTGGTCGGCAACCTCGAACTGAGGGTGCGGGGCGCGGCGGAGTTGTTCTCGTGGGACGTGTGGGTGTCCTTGAGTGTGAACAACTTCGACCGCTACATTGAAGTGCACAAGTCGCCGGGGCGCGAGTCGGAACCGCCGTACTTCGGCTGGCTGAGTACACTGCTGCCTGGGTACCCGAACACGCTGAACCTCAAGACGAACGTGCATACGCGGGAAGCCGGGCGCCGGCCGCGCGTCGAGTTGGAGCCGACTGACCACCCGCTCGCAGTCGAGCAGCGGAAGGGTATTACGCTCGCGCGTGAGGCGAATCGCCGAACAGGTGATGCACGGCGACTCGGACTAGCCGCCCAACGGCGCCCGGCTAATGGCCGTGTACTGCGGCCCGCCGCGGCGGAGTTCGCTGGCCATCGCCACGACTTCGCCGATCGCCGACTGCCCGCCGTCCCACGCCGCGTGCGCCGGCAGCAGCGGCGCGAGCAGGTCGCCGTCGGCCTCACTGCGGACGCGGCCGAGGGTGACGTGGGCGGTGTAAGTCCGCTCGGCCTGGCGCAAGAGGTCGCGGTCCAGAAGAGCGGTCTGCAACTCGGCGTGCAGCGCGGCGAGTTCGGCGCGGCCCTCGGTGATCTGGGCGAAGATCGTCTTGGGGCGCCGGGGGGTGGGGAACGCGCCGACGCCGCTGAGCTTGACCGCGAACGGCTCGCGCGCGGCGGAGACCTTCTCCACAGTGCGGCAGAGCGTCACGAGGTCGCGGTCGTCCAGTTCGCC
>CAXTPM010000150.1:0-4563 GCA_964245865.1 uncultured Fimbriiglobus sp.
GGGGGGGGGGGGGCTAGGGGGGGGGGTGGCCCCGACGGGGCCGGGGGGGGGGAACCCACTTCGTGCCCCCTCTTACTGGGCCTGCCACCCCCCACCCTAGCCCTCCCCCTCACGGGGGGAGGGGACAGGAAAGGGCCGAGGGGTTCGCCCGAAGAGTGTTCGGTATGGGGCCGACGACGCACGATCACGGCTCCCGGATGGCGAGGTCTGGGCGGGTCTGTCGCCACTTGCATCGGCCCGGCAGGGCAGCCGACTTTGCCGGTTCTACCGCTCCTGCCAGAGTTTCCGTCAACCGACGCTCGCTGTGGCGCCGATGAAACGACCACGCCGGCCGGCCGGAAGGGGGACCAACTTGACGCGCACTCTCGCCGCCCTCGCGGCCACCATCGCCCTCGGTGCCGCCGCCCACGGCCAAGCCCTGCCCGGTGTCGGGGCACTCCCCGCCGCCGACCCCGTGGCGAGTGCCGCTGCCGGGGCCGCGGCGGGCGCCGGTGCGGCCCCGGCGAAGAACCTGTTCAGCTTCTTCATGCTCACCCCCGCGCAGAAGGCGATGTGCCGGGCCAAGTTCTGCGCCTCG
Source organism: uncultured Fimbriiglobus sp. (assembly GCA_964245865.1). Taxonomy (GTDB): domain Bacteria; phylum Planctomycetota; class Planctomycetia; order Gemmatales; family Gemmataceae; genus Fimbriiglobus. Next base: position 578 of record CAXTPM010000150.1, read on the forward strand.
CCCGCGGGGCAGTTGGTGAACAACCTGCTGAAGCCCGCCGCGGGGCTGAGTGGCGGGCTGGTCGGCCCGATCTGCCCGAGTCCCTTGGAGCCGAACCCCGCGAACCTCGCCAAGCCGGCCGACAGCCCGCAGGGGGCCGCGGCGCGCATCAAGGCCGAGGAGGCTCAGGCCGGGGCGAAGATCGCCGACCTGGAATACCTCGCCACCAAGAACTGCAAGCGCTACCCCGAGGCCGAGGCGGCGCTGATTAACGGGCTGCGCGCCGAGAAGAACGAGTGCGTCCGCCTCGCCGCGGCGCGCGGCCTGGCCCGAGGCTGCTGCTGCACGGCGAAAGTGGTGAAAGCCCTCACGCTCACCGTGAACGGCTCGACGGCCGACGGCTTCCCCGCCGAGGACTCGCCGCGCGTGCGGCTCGCAGCGTTCGTGGCACTCGAGCGCTGCGTGGCCAACTGCGCCCCCGCCGAGACGGCCGCGCCGCCGGAGCCGCCCGGCAAGCCGGCCCCCCCACCCGAGGATGTCCTTCCGGCGACGTACTACACCGTCAGTTTCGCCAAGCAGAGCGCGGCCGAGGTGTTCGCCGAGGCGCGCGCCGTGCTCGCGGCCGGCATCACGCTGCCGCCGGGCGCGCTTGCGGGGCCGAGGTCAATCGCGGGTGCGCTGCGGGCGGCGCCGGCCGAGGCACCGGCTCCCGCGCCGCAGCCGGCCCTCGCGCCGGGCCAGCCGCGCTCGCTGCTGGACGTGCTGTCGAAGGCCAAGGGGCGGTAGGGGATTCCTGCCAGTCCCCACTCACACCGGCACCGTGAGCGTGAACGTCGATCCCTCGCCCGGCGCGCTCTCGACCTCGACCGAGCCGCCCATCGCCTCGGCGAGCTTGCGCGTGATGGCGAGTCCCAGGCCCGTACCGCCCCGCGCGCGGCCCGCGCTGGAGTCCACCTGCGTGAACGGCTGGAACAGCCGCGACTGCTGCTCAGGCGTCATGCCGATGCCAGTGTCGCGCACGCCCACGATCAGCGCCGGCTTGCTGTCGCGGGCGCCGCGCCGGGCACTGATCGACACCTCGCCGCCCTCGGTGAACTTGCAGGCGTTGCCCACGAGATTCCAGACGCACTGCCGCACGCGCGTCGCGTCGCCGGTGGCGGCGCCCAGGTCCGGGGGGCAGTCGAGCGCCACGCGGTTCTTGTTGGCCCGCGCGAGCGCCTCGGCGCTCGCGGCGATCTCGCGCACCAGCGCGGCCGGGTCGAACGGCTCTGAGGCGATCGGCATCTTGCCCGCCTCGATCTTGGAGAAGTCCAAAATATCGTTGATGAGCGACAGCAGGTGCCCGGCGGCGCTGCGGATTTGGCCCAGGTCGTCCAGGTAGGCCGGCATCCCGTCCTCGGTGGCCTGGTCGGACAGCATCTCGGCGTAGCCCAGGATGGTGGTGAGCGGGGTGCGCAGCTCGTGGCTGACCATCGCCAGGAACTGCCCCTTGGCGGCGTCGGCCTGCTCGGCGGCGTCCTTGGCGGCGCGCAGCCTCAGCGCCTCCGCGTCGTGCGCCGCGCGCCCCAGCCCCGCCCCGACCGCGCTGGCCAGCAGTTGCACCACCTGGGCTTCCAGCGCGGTGACTTCCTTCACGCGCGCCCGCACCAGCCGGGTGCCGTAGACCACCCCGAGCACCTGGTTGCCCGCCCCGAACACCGGCGAGGCGACGACCGAGTGCACGCCCTGCATCGACTCGCCGCGCCCGACCGCCTCGGCGGGGAGGTAGAACGTGCGCTTCTCCCGGAACACGCGGTCGAGCAGGGTGTGGCTGAACGCGCGCCCGGCGAAGCGGGTGTCGCGCGCCTCCTTGGCGACCACGCGCCAGGTGCTGCCGTTGGTGAGCAGCACCACCCCCGCGTCGAAGTTCAGTTGGTCGGTCAGCGCCTTGGCGGTGAGGCCGTAGAGGTCCGAGGTCGCGGTGGCGCGCTGCACCGACAGCACGGTCTCCAGCCAGCCCAGCAGCTCCGCCGCCGGGGCGCTGTCGAGTGCCAAGATGCTCGGCAACTGGAGCTGGGTCTCGTCCCGGTGCGGCGCGAGGCTCCTGAGGCCCATCGAACTCTCCGACCCCTCGGCCTCCTCGGCGTAGTCGAAGTCGATCACCGTCTCCCCGAGGCCGACGCGCACCGGCAGGCGGTAGTCCGCGCACGACCCCGGCACCAGTAGCGAGTAGTGGTCCACCGCCACGGCGGATTTCGCGCTCAGGTTCGTCAGGCGCACCTGCCTGCCCGGAAGCTCCTCGGCGCGCAGGTGGTCGCGCGAGACGAACCCGTCGGGCAGCGCCAGCCGGGCCACGCCGGGGCGCGCCGGGCCGCGCCCGACCTCCAGGGGGCCGGCGGCGTGCGTGAGCTGCTGCGTCTCGGCGCGGCTGACCGCGATCAGCGTCATCATGGCGGCGCCCGCTCCTGCACTTCGTGACTCCGGTGCAAGACTTACGGCCCGAGTCCCGTAAGACTTGCACCACGCCCCCGAAAACTTCGCCGACCTGGCACTCCCCCCGGAATTGCGATGGCCGACCGCCCGGTCCACTGGCACGAGGGGCAGTTCCTCCAGCCCCACCACTTCCAGGCGTCCGACCGCGCGCGGGCCGAGCAGCAGCGCCGCGCCCTCTGGGCCAGTCCGCACGGCTACGGCGTCGCGGCCCTCGAACTCGACCCCGACGCACTGCTGAACTCGCGCCTGGTGGTCCGGCACCTGCGCGCGATCCTGCGCGACGGCACGGCGGTCGAAGTCCCCGGCGACGCCGCGCTGCCCGCGCTCGACCTCAAGCCCCTGCTCCGCCCCGGCGAGCCGCTGCTGATCCACCTCGCACTCCCCGGCCTGCACCTGGGCCAGTCGAACGCCGCCGCGCCGGGCGAGTCGGACTCGCTCGCGGCCGACCGCCCGGCGCGCTTCGCCGTCACCACGCGCGACCTCGAAGACGAGAACACCGGCGTCAACCCGCAGCCCGTGCAGGTGCGGGCGCCCAACCTGAGACTACTAGTGCCGGGGGACGACCCGACCGGCTTCGACACGCTGCCGCTGGTCCAACTGAGGCGCAGTGCGGACGCCAACGCCCCGCCGGAACTCGACCCCGCGTTCGCGCCGCCCTTGTTGAACCTCGACGCCTGGCCCCCGATCCAGTCCGGGATCGTCCGCGCGGTCGCCGAGCGGGTGGGGCGCAAGCGCGACCGCGTGGCCGAACTCCTGAGCAACCGCGGCGCCGGCGTTGGCAGCCCCGACCCGGCCGACGTGCTAGCCGTGGCCCACCTGCGCGAACTCAACAGCGCCCGCGCGGCACTCGGGGTAGTCGCGTTCACGCCGGCGCTGCCGCCGTTCGAGGCGTACCGCGAACTCGCGCGCGTCGTGGGCCAACTGGCGCAGTTTGACCCGCACTCGCCGTTCCCGGCCATCGACCCCTACGACCACGGCGACCCCACCCCCGGCTTCAACCGCCTCAAAATCCTGCTCGACGCGCTGCTGGAAATCCTCCCCGACCCGGCGTATAAGAGCCGCCCGTTCGTCGGCGTCGGGGCGCGCATGGAGGCCGGCCTCGAAGCCGCGTGGCTCGGCGCGGCGTGGGAACTGGTGATTGGCGTGCGCGCCGACGCCGACCCCGACGAGGCGGTGCGCCTGCTCACCCGCCCCGGCCAACTCGACATGAAACTCGGTTCCGGCGACCGGGTGGACGCGATCTTCAAGCAGGGCCAGGCCGGACTTCGCTTCGAGCCGGCCCCGCGCCCGGAGGTGCTGCCCGACCAGCCCGGCACGCGCTACTTCCGCGTCGGGCGCGAGCCGGAGCGCGAGTTCGCCCAGGTGGGGCGCGCGCTCACGCTGGCGGTGCGCGTCAACGAGACTCGGCTAGTGGCCCCCATCGCCGGGTCGCGCACCATGACCGTGCGCACCCTCGGGGGCGCGGCACTTTCCCTCGCGCTGACGCTGTACGCCGTCCCCGCCGGCGTCTACGACGGCAAGCCGATCGGCAACCT
>CAXTPM010000150.1:4573-5657 GCA_964245865.1 uncultured Fimbriiglobus sp.
GAACTCGTCAACCCGGCCGTTGCGGCGGTGCTCGACCTCGCCGACGACCCGAGCGCCGCCGGGCGCGCGGCCGGGGCGCGCGTCGCCGCCCTGCACGCGGCGTTCGCCAAGTTGGCCCGCGCCCACGGCCCGCCGCCGAACCCCGCCGACTCGTACCTCGGGCTGGCGTACCCCGTCTCGTGCCTGGCCGACGAACTCCTCACCGCCCACCCCAGCCTCGGCCCGGCGTGGACCGAGCAGAAGTTGGAGGCCGAGCACTACGGCACCAACGACCGCGCCTGGCAGTTCTGGCTCCAGGCCGAACTGGCCCTCGAGCGCGACCCCGGCCACGCCGAGGTGTTCCTGGCGTGCGCTGGCCTCGGGTTCCGGGGCGAGCCGGCCGGGGGCGCGGCGCAGGCCGAGCGCTGGCGGCACACGGCCCGCGCCGCCGTCCTCGCGTCGCTGAGGCGCCCGCCGGTCTTCGCCCCCGGCGACCCGCTCGCCCCCACCGCGCCGCCGCTGACCGGCGCGCTGCTGCTACGGCGCGCGAGCCTCGGCGCCGCGCTGGCGCTCGCTCTTGCGGTCGCAATCGGCCTGTCCGCCCTTGCCCCGCCCCTGGCCCGGTGACCGATGCGCCGCCCCCGTGTCTCGCCCCGCCTCCGCCGCCTGCTGTTCGCCCTCGCCCACGCCCTGGCCGTGGTCGGCGTCGTGGTGCTGCTGGCGGTGATCGGCGCGCGGCACGGCATCCCCGCCGCGCTGGTGTCGCCGTTCCCCGAGTTGCACCACTACTGGCTGGTGATGCTGTTCGGCCTCGCCTACATTGCGGCGTGGCTCGCGTGGCTCCTGGTGCGCCTGAGCGCCGGGCCGCGCATCGACGCCGACCCCGACTTGCGGGCGGCGTGGGCCGGGGCGTGCGCCCAACTGAAATCCGCCGGGATCGACTGGAACGCGCTCCCCGTTTACGTGACGGTCGGCCGGCCCGACGGCGGTGCGGCCGACTTCTTCGCCGCGACGGGGCTGGCCTTCGCCGTCCGCGCCGCCCCGGCGGCCGGCGGGCCGCTGGAGGTGTACGCCACCAAGGAGGCGATCTACGTCGCCGCGAACG
>CAXTPM010000150.1:5667-10045 GCA_964245865.1 uncultured Fimbriiglobus sp.
GCCGGGGCGCTGGCGGACTTGATCGACCGCCCCGCCGCGCCGGAGCTGCCGCCGAGTTGGGAACCGACCGGCGGCCCGGCCGACCTGCTCGACGCGCTGGAGCCGCCGCGCGAAATCGCCGCGCCGCCGATGACCTCGCCGCCCGGCGCGGCCGACTGGCTCCCCGCCCCCGCCGCGCCGGCCCCGCCGCCCGAGGCCGGCGTCGGTCGCCTCGCGTCCATCGCGGCCCTCTTGGCCCAGGCCCGCGCGCCGTACTGCCCGGCCAACGGAGTGGTGTGGCTCGCCCCCGCGCGGCTACTGGAGTCGGCCGACGGCGGCGCGGAGTTGGGCGGCGTGATCGCCGCCGACCGCGCCGCGCTCGATTCGGCGTGGAGGCTCGACCTGCCGCAGACCGCGTGCGTGGTTGATTGCCAGACGGTCGCGGGCTTCGCCGAACTCCTGGCCGACCTGCCCGCCGAGGCCCGGCGCGCCAAGTCGCTCGGCGTGCCAACGCCATTGAACACGCCCGACCACGGGGAATCAGCGTCGGGCGCGTGCGAGTTCCTGGCTTCGGGCCTTGTCGCCGGCCTCGCCGCGCACCGCCTCGCCGCCAACGACCCTGTGGCCGGGCGCGCGGCCTGGCGCGCCTCGGCGTGGTGGGGCGCCCGCGCCCCGGCCCTCGCCCGCGCCCTCGCCGAAGGACTCGCCGCGCCGCACGGCCGGCCAACACTGCTGGGCGGCGTCTACGCCTGCGCCACCGGCCCCGACGCCCACGAGCGAGCCTTCGCCGCCGCGCCGCTGCTCGCCGCCGCGGCGCACGAGAACGCCGTCGCCTGGGCGCCGGAGGCCGTGGGCCACGACCGCGCCGCGCGGCGTCTGGCACTTTTTCTGATTGCTCTGAGCCTCGCGGGGCTGGCCGGCGTCCTGGCGGTGGCACTGCGCTAGGAGGGCCGCATGACCGAACCCCCGCCGACTTTCCTGCCGCGAGTCTTCTGCATCCCGGACCCCACCGCCACAGTCGCGGCCGTCCTCCAGCGCCGCCCCGGCAAGTGGTGGCGCGTCGGCCGCTGGGACTGGGCCACGGGCGCCTACGAAGCCGGCGCCTGGTTCAGCGGCTCGCTCTACCCGCAGCGCTGCGACCTCTCGCCGGGGGGCCGCTGGTTCTGCTACTTCGCCTTCAAGAGCGAATCGGACTGGCCCGCCGGAGAATGCTACACCGCCGTCTCGCGACTGCCGTGGCTCCGGGCACTGGCGGCGTGGCGCGAAATCGGCACCTACAGCCGGGGGTTCACCTTCGACCCCGACCCCGCCGCCTGGGAAGTCGGCCCCCCGACCGTGGGAGCCATTGGGCCGTGCTGGGCCGTCTGCGGCCTGCGGTTCACCGATCCGGCCCAGTTCGCCGTCGAGCGCCGGCGCGGCTGGCGTGAGTCGGCCAGCACCCCGCCGCGCGACCTCGGCGACGTGTGGGACCAGCACCGCGACGTGACGATGGAGAAGTCGAATCCGGTCGGCGGCAAGCGAATTCTCTCCGTGAGTGGTAGATTTGAGGCGTTCCGCGAGTGCCCCAATTCGTGCCCCCCGCAGGACTCGCCATACACCCTCGCCCGCCCCGGCCGCGCCGCCGAGCCGATTCCGGGCGTGCAGTGGGCCGACTGGACCGCCGCCGGGCACCTCGCCGTCGCCACCTGGGGCGGCTACCTGCAGCTCCGCGACGCCTCGGGAAGCCGGGTGCTCAGCGAGGTATGGCTGCCCGAGGGCGAGCCGGCCCCGCACCGGGCGCCCGACTGGGCCGGCGAGTGGTGAGGCGGCACTATTTGAGGATCAGCGCCAAATCCGCCACCGCCGCCGCGCCGGGCGTCACCTCAACTGCTTTCACCGCCTCGCGCCCAGTGGAACTCTTCTCGCACGCCACGCGGTACTTCCCCGGCGGCAAGTCCGCGAACTCGTACCGCCCCATCGCATCCGTCTTGGCACTCGCCTTCGGTGCTTTGGCGTCCTTCTCGTCGTACACCGCCACCGCGATGCCCGGCTGCACGACTTCGCCCTCGCGCACCACGCCCTTGATCGACCCCGGCTTCGGCTTCGCCAACTCCGCCGGGTCGGCGACCTCGACCGCGACCGACTCGGCGGACGACAGCCCCGCGTTCGACGTGGCCACGGCCGTGACCGTCGCCGACAGCCCGGCCGGTTCGGGGAGCGTGGCGGCGTATCGGCCGGCGCCGGCGGGCTTGGCGGCGACCAAGACCGCCCCCGCCGGTGGCGCGCCCTTGACCGGCTCGCCGTAGTAAACTTGCACGCTTCGAACGCCACTCGACGGCACCTCGATGGCCACCACGACGGCGAGCGGTTTTCCGCGAGGCATGACGGCCGGCAGGCCGACGAAGCGCAGGCCCGTCGGCGCGGCGCGGTCGATCAGGATGGCTCGGCGGGCCGTGGCCAGCACTTCGCCGCCCGCGCCCACCAACTCGCCCCGCACCTCGCACGCCCCGCTCAGGCCGCGCGGGTCGAGTATCAGCACCGGGTCGGCCGACGAGGCGGTCGCGCGCAGTCGCCCGTCGGGCAGCACCTCGATGAGCGCTGAGGCGCCCGACGCCGGCACCGGCCCGGCGGCGCGCTCGGCCGGCCCGCCGCGCGGCGCCAGCTCGACGGAGACCGTCGAACCGGCCGGCGCGCCGGGCGCCGACGCCCCGACGGCAATGGGTTTCGCGCCGTCGCACGACTCCGGCGCGGCCAGTTCCAAGCGCGGCCCGGCCAGGGGCGCGAGGTCCACGGCGGCGCCGGCGCGCGGCGCGACCCCCTCGAACTCGAAGGCGCGCGCGACGCCGGCCGCACTGACCGCCACGCGGATCGGCTCGCCCGGCGCTAGCCCCGCCGCCGAGAGAGTGGCGCGGGGCCGCTTGGCCGACAACTCTGCCGCGAGGTCGCCGGCGGGCGGCGCGACGGGCCGGCCGCTCGCATCCGTGATCGACGCCTCCACCGCCACGGGGTCGCCGGGGTCGGCGGGCAATCGCACCTCGACCGCCAGGCGCGCCCCCCCCGCGCCGGGTTCGACGGCCACCCTCCCGACCGACACCAGATCGCGCGGGTCGAGTGGACGCAGCGGCAGGCGGACTTCCTGCCGCACGGCCTTCGTCTCCGCGTCGAGCAGTTGCGCCGCCAGTCCCGACGGCAGCGCGACCGACACGGGCGCCGGCGGGGCGGGCGTGGCGGCGCCCGGCGGGAACGCCACCGGCCCAGACGCCCCCGGCGCGAGTGTCAGCGGCGCCGAGTCGCGCCCGAGCGCCGGCAGCCGCACCACGACACTGCGGGCGAGCGGCGTGCGGTTGGCCAGCACCAGCCGCGCGGACGACGGCCCCGCCGGGCGCATCCGCCACTCGGGCGCCGGCCCCGCGCCGCCGACTTCGGCCAGCAGTTCCAGCCGGCCCGCCACCGCCGAGGCATCGACCGGCACCCGGCGGTAGACCGCGCGCCCCGCCACGTCGACCCGCGCCAATATCCCGAGCGCCGCCACCGACGCGGCGCGCGGCCCCGGCGTGACGGCCGCAACAAGCGGCGACGAACGGGCCGGTGAAACGTCCCCACGCGAAGGCGCGACCGACAGCCACCCCTCGGCCGGAAGCTCGGCGGAAAGCAGTGCCGGCAGCGGCCCCGCCCCGCCGACGAGTCGCGCGCCCAGCGACAGATCGGCCCCGCCAGGCGCGAGGACCACGGGGGCCGGAGTGCCGACGAGGGGCACGGCCGACGGGGCGCCGCCGGCGAGGCGGCGGGCCTCGCGCGCCCGGCGCGCGACCAACAACGCGAGCGCCGGCGAGCGCAAGTCGGCGGGGTCGGCGGCGTCGAACTCCGCCCGCGCGGCCCGCGCCTCGGCCCACCCCTGTTCGTCCCCGCGCGGCAAGTCGGCCCACGCCGCCGGGCGCGGCGCGGGGGGCGCCGTTTCAGAACCGGGGGCACGCGGGTCGTCCCACGCGAGTCCCACCGGCTCCGCGTCCCACTTCGCCACCAGTCGCTCGTGCAGCGCGAGCCGCGCCGACCAGAGCGCGGCCCGGTCGGCCGGGGCGACTAGCGGCGATGCGAGGAGCTTTTCGAGCACGTCGGCCGAGTCCGCCGCGACGGCGAGGGCGACTTCGGGGGGGCCGAACGCGGCCATCGCCCGCGCGGCCGAGTCGCCCAGGCGCGCGGCCTCGGCCCCCAGTCGGGCGGCGAGCGGCCCGAGTTCGCCGCCGGGGACCGGCGCGGCCGGCGACGCGAGCAGTTCGCGCAGCTCCGCGCCCGCCTCCGGGCCGAGTCCGGCGCGCGACGCCGCGAGGTACGCCCGCCGCGCCGCGTCGAGTTTCTCGACGAAAGTCGCCAGGGCCGATGCGCGGCGGTCGGCCTCCGCGACGGCCGGGCCGGCGGGGGG
>CAXTPM010000151.1:0-9981 GCA_964245865.1 uncultured Fimbriiglobus sp.
GCCTGCCGCGCGGGCACCGAGACGGCGTACTCCACGGGCGGCGAGTTGCCGGCGGACCAGGCGGCGTTCCGCGCGGCGGGGGCCGACCCGGCGGGTGGCCCGCCGCCGGTGGGGTCGTTCGCGGCCAACAGCTTCGGCCTGTTCGGGATGCACGGCGGCGTGTGGGAGTGGTGCGCCGACTGGCTCGGGGCGTACCCGCCGGGCCAGGCGCGCGACCCGCTCGGCCCGGCGGCGGGTAGGTACAGGGTGCTGCGCGGCGGGTCGTACTCGGTCGGCGCCGACTGCTGCCGCAGCGCCTACCGCAACGCCCTGGAGCCGCACCAGTGCGATTCGCAGACGGGGTTCCGCGTCGTCCTCGTGCCGGGAGACTGACCGCCATGCCGCGCATTCTCATCGTCGAAGACAACGAGGTCAACCGGCGGATGCTGGTGCGCCGGCTCGCGCCCAAGGGGTACACCCTCACCGAGGCGGGCACGGGCGAAGAGGGACTCGACCTCGCGTTCGCCGACCCGCCGGACCTGGTGCTGATGGACCTGGGTTTGCCGGGGATCGACGGCTGGGAGGCGACGCGGCGCCTGAAGGCCGACCCGCGCACGGCGCGCGTCCCCGTGGTGGCGCTCTCGGCTCACGCCCACGCGGCCGACCGGGAAAAGGCGCTCGCGGCGGGGTGCGCCGACTTCGAGACCAAGCCGGTGAACCTGCCGGTGCTGCTCGCCAAGCTCGAAGCCGCCCTCGGGCGCGCGGCCGCCCCCCCCTCAGGGGCCGCCGCCGGCGGGGGCGACGACGACTCGAGCGTGATCGACGGGCTGTTCTCGTCCGCGCCGCTGGCGACCGGCGAGACGCAGATTCTCAGGAACCCGGCGCGCGCGCTCCCCGCCGGGGCCGGCGCCTGCCCCGTCGCCCGGAAGCGCATCCTGGTGGCCGAGGACCACGAGGCGAACCGGGCCATGCTCTGCCGGCGGCTGATGCAGCAGGGGCACGAGACGGCCGGGGCGGGCGACGGGGCCGAGGCGCTGGCAATGCTGCGCCGCGCCGGGCCGTTCGACCTGGTACTGTTGGACGTGATGATGCCGGGGCGCTCCGGCGAGGAGGTTCTGCTGGAGATTAAGGCCGACCCGAATCTCATGTCGGTGCCGGTGATTATGGTGTCGGCGCTCGACGAATCCGCGACGGTGGCGCGCTGCATCGAGGCCGGCGCCGAGGACTACCTGCAGAAGCCCTACGACCCCGTGATGCTGCGGGCGCGGGTGAACGCGTGCCTGGACAAGCGCCGCCTGCGCGACCAGGACTTGGCCGCACTCTCGGCCCTGTCGTCGCTGACGCGCGCGGCCGAGGCCGTCGAGTTGGGCCGTTTCGACCCGGCGCAACTGGCTGGCGTGGCGAACCGGGGCGACGAACTCGGCCAGCTCGCGCGGGTGTTCGTGCGCATGGCCGACGAGGTGGCGGTGCGCGAGCAGTCGCTGCGGCAGGAGGTCGAGCGCTTGCAGGTGGCGGTGGACGGCAAGCGCGCCGCCGAGCGCGTGGCCGAAGTCACCGAGAGCCGCTACTTCCAGGACTTGCAGCAGCGCGTGGCGGGCCTGCGGGCGCGGGCGCGGCGCCCCGGCACGCCGCCGCACCTGCCCCCCGCCCCGCCGCGCGTACCCCCCGACGGGGGCGCGTGATGCCGGCGGTGGTGAGCGTGCACTCGTACCGCGGCGGCACGGGCAAGTCGAACCTCTCGGCGAACCTCGCGGGGCTGGCCGCGAGCCGGGGGAAGCGCGTGGCGGTGGTCGATACCGACGTGCCCTCCCCCGGCGTGCACGTGCTGTTCGGCCTCACCGAGAAGCAGATCACCCGCACGCTCAACGACTACCTGCACGGCAACTGCCGCATCGCCGACGCCGCGGTCGCCGTCACGCCGCCCGAGGCCCGCGCGGCCGGGGGGGCGGTGTACGTGGTGCCCGCGAGCCTGAACGCCGCCGAGATCGCCAGAGTCCTGCGCGAGGGGTACGACGTGTCGCGGCTCAACGACGGCTTCACCGAGTTGCTCGACGACTTGCGCCTGGACTTGCTCGTAATCGATACGCACCCTGGGCTGAACGAGGAGACGCTGCTTTCCATCGCCGTCTCGGACGCGGCGGTGCTCTTGCTGCGCCCCGACGAGCAGGACTTCCTCGGCACGGCCGTCACCGTCGAGGTGGCGCGCAAACTCGGGGTGCCGAACCTGCTCCTCGTGCTGAACAAGGTGCTGCCGAGCACCGACGCCGAGGCACTCCGGCGGGACGTGGAGCGGGCGTTCCGCGCCGATGTCGGGGCGGTCCTGCCGCAGTGCGAGGAACTGATGAAGCTCGGCAGCCGCGGCCTGATGGGCCTGAGGCACCCCGAGCACCCCTGGAGCCGGCAGGTGGCCGGCCTCGCCGACCGGCTGGTCGAACTCGCAACGGAGGAGCCGTGACCCCGCCCCCCAAACCGCCGGCGCGACTCGCCGCCGACGTGGCCAGGCCGCTGGCCCTCTCCGGGGAGGCCCGCGCGCTCTTGCGCCCCGATGTCGCGCCGCGCGGCTACCTCGACCTCCTCGCCGCGGCGGGGCTGGTGCCGGACGCGCTGCAGTTCCTGGCCGCAGCCCTCCCCAAGCCCGAGGCCGTCTGGTGGGGCCACGGCTGCGCGCTCGCGGCGATCCACGAGCCGAGTCCCGCCGCGGCTCGGGCGCTCGCGGCGGCGCGGCGCTGGGCGGCGGAGCAGACCGAAGCGGCGCGCCTCGCCGCCCGAGACGCGGCCGAGGGGGCCGGGTGGGACACCGCGCCGGGCTGCCTCGCCGGTGCGGCGTGGCTCGCCAGCGGGAGCCTCAGCCCCGCAGGGCTGCCGGTGGTGGCGCCGCGCGACGACCTCACGGGGCGCGCAGTGGGTGGGGCGGTCGAGCTTCTGCTGGCGCTCGACCCGGCGCGGCGGGGCGAAGTGGCGGCGGGGTTCCTAGCGCTCGGGCGCGCGGTGGCGGCGGGGGAGTCGCGGCCGGGGTGACTTCCTGTCCCCTCCCCCTCCGAGGGGGGGGAGGGAACAAAGCCGCCGCGCTGAAAGAATCCGCCCCACCGACCCGTACCACTTGGCGACCACCCCGACTCGTGTGCGCGCGACCCCCCGGAGTTCGGCGATGCCGCCGGCCGAGACGTTCCCCATCGCCGAACTGCTCACGCCGGTGCCGGGCGACTCCCCGGCCGGGGCCGACCCCCGCGCCGGTGCCGGGCCGTCGTCGCCGTACTACTTGGCCAAAGACGCCCGCAACCAGGCCCGCGCCGCCGAGCGCCTGTTGGAGAACGGCGAACCCGACGCCCCGCCCGCCGACTGGCGACCCGTGGCCCGGCACGCGCTCGCAGCCCTCGCCAAATCGAAAGACCTCGAGCTGGCCAGCTACCTCGCTGAAGCGCAACTGCGCCTGGCGGGGTTCGCGGGCTTGCGCGACGGCCTCCGCCTGATCGCCGGGCTAGTCCGCGCGTTCTACCCGAAGCTCTACCCGAGTGCCGACGAGGACGGCGCGGCGACTACGCTCGCGCCGCTGAGTGGCCTCAACGGCGAGGACGCGCCGGGCACGCTGCTCGCGCCAATCTACCGCGTGCCCCTTTCTGCGGCGCCGGTGACTTACGCCGACTACCTCGCCGCCGGGGCGACCGCGAAAATCCTCGACGCGAAGGTGCGCGAGAAGCGCATCGCCGACGGGGCAGTCACCTTCGACAAGCTGAAGGGCGACGTGGCGACTGAGCCGGCACTCGCCGTGCGGCAGCTCCATGACGACCTCGGCGAGTGCCTCGAAGCCCTCGCCGACTACTCCCAAGCGCTCACCGAGCACGCCGCCGAGTACGCGCCGCCCACCAGTGCGATCAAGGGCGCGCTCGAGACCATGCTAGCCGCGCTGCGCGACCTCGGGGCGGCGCAGCTCGCGGCGACGGCGCCGAAGGCCGCGCCGCCGGTCGCCGCAGTCGAGGCGGCGCCCGAGCCGGCGGACGCGAGTCACGCACTGGCCAACGGCCACGCGCCCGCACCCGCCGAGCCGCCGGGCGAGAAGCTACCGGTGGTGCGGACTCGGGACGACGCGCTCGCAGCGATCCTGCAACTCGCCGGCTACTTCCGCCGCACCGAGCCGCACTCGCTGGTGCCCTACGCCCTCGAACAAGCGGTGCGCTGGGCGCAGATGCCGCTGCCGGATTTGTTCCGGGAACTGCTGCCGGACGACAAGCTGCGCGGGGCGTTCTTCAAGCAGGTCGGCGTCCCCGGCGGCGCCGAATAGTTCGACTGATTCTCTCTAGGAGACGACGATGGCGGGTGAAAGTGTGCACGACAAGCTCGGCCGGGTCCGCCCGCCGCGCGTCCACATCAGCTACCAGGTCGAGACCGAGGGCGCCGCGGTGGAGCGCGAGCTGCCGTTCGTGGTCGGCGTGCTCGGCGACTTCGCCGGGCACCCGACCGACCCGCTGAAGCCCCTGAAGGACCGCAAGTTCACCCAGATCGACCGCGACAACTTCGACGACGTGCTCGCGCGCATCGCCCCTGGGCTGAACCTGAAAGTCGCCAACACGCTCGCGGCCGACGGCTCGGAGATGGCGGTGCAGTTGAAGTTCAAGTCGATGGCCGACTTCGACCCCGCCAACGTCGCCCTGCAAGTCGAGCCGGTGCGCAAGCTACTGGAAACCCGCGACAAGCTGCGCGACCTGCTGAGCAAAGTGGACCGCAGCGAAGACCTCGAGACGCTTTTGGATCAGGTGCTGCAGAACACCGACCAACTCAAGCAGTTGCAGGGCGAACTCGACAAGCCGACGGCGTAACCCCTAGTCCCGCCGTCGCGGACGGCGGGCTTTCCCTTGATAGTCCCCACCCCCGGAGCCGAGTGCCCATGTCCACCGACCCGACCGCCGCCAGTGGCGCGGCGACCGCCACCACCGCCACCGACGCCGGGGGGGCTGGGAGCCTGCTCGACCAGGTGCTCGGCGCCACCAAGCAGACCGAGCGCAGCCGCGCCGAGGAACTCCTGCGGGCGCTCACCGACGAGGCGCTGAAGGGGACTGTGACGTACTCGAAGAACGTCACGCAGACCATCAACCGCGCCATCGCCGCCATCGACGCCGCCGCCTCGAAGCAGCTCGCGGCCGTGATGCACCACGCCGAGTTCCTCAAGCTTGAAGGCACCTGGCGCGGCCTGAACCACCTGGTGATGAACTCCGAGACCAGCACCAAGTTGAAGATCAAAGTCTTCCCGGTGTCGAAGCGCGAGCTGTTCAAGGATGTCGATAAGGCGGTCGAGTTCGACCAGTCGCAAATCTTCAAGAAGCTCTACGAGAACGAGTTCGGCAGCCCCGGCGGCGAACCCTACGGCGCCCTGATCGGGGATTACGAGTTCTCGAACCACCCCGAGGACCAGGAACTGCTCGCCAAGATGAGCAACGTGGCCGCGGCGGCGTTCTGCCCGTTCGTCACCGCCGCGGACCCCAAATTGTTCGGCTTCGAGGACTGGACGGACCTCTCGAAGCCGCGCGACCTGGCGAAGATTTTCGACACTGCCGAGTACGCCAAGTGGCGCTCGTTCCGGGACTCGGAGGACAGCCGCTTCGTGGTGCTCACCCTGCCCCGCACCCTCGCCCGTCTGCCGTATGGTGCGGCCACCAAGCCGGTCGAGTCGTTCGCCTACGAGGAGGGCGAGGTCGATGCCTCGGGCAAGTCGAAGGAACTCAAGCACGGCGAATACTGCTGGATGAACACCGCCTACGTGATGGGCACCAAGCTGACCGACGCCTTCGCCAAGTACGGCTGGTGCGTGGCTATCCGGGGCCGCGAGGGCGGCGGTACTGTGAGCGGGCTGCCGACCCACTCCTTCATGGACGAGACGGGTTCGGCCGACATGAAGTGCCCCACCGAGATCGCGCTGACCGACCGCCGGGGCGGCGAACTCGACAAGCTCGGCTTCCTGCCGCTGTGCCACTACAAGAACGAAGACTTCGCGGTCTTCTTCGGCGGGCAGACCGCGCAGAAGCCCAAGGCCTACGACCGCCCCGAGGCGACCGCTAACGCGGCCCTCTCGGCGCGACTGCCGTACATCATGGCCAGCAGCCGGATCGCCCACTTCCTGAAGGTGATGGCGCGCGACAAGATCGGCAGCTTCCTGGAACTCAAGGACTGCAGCGACTGGCTGAACCGCTGGATCAAGAACTACGTCAACTCGAACCCCAACGCGGGGCAGGAGATGAAGGCGCGCTACCCGCTCGCCGAGGCGCAAATCACCGTGCAGGCGATCCCCGGCAAGCCGGGGTCGTACAACGCGGTGGCCCACCTGCGGCCGTGGCTGCAGTTCGAGGAACTGACCACCAGCCTGCGTATGGTGGCGCGCATCCCCACCATGGGCGGCTGAGGCCGTGGCACTGGGAGCGAGTGCGGCGCCGGTCGCCGCCCCCCCCGCCGGTGGCCCCGCCGCCCCGAGCGCGTTCGCCCACGCGCTCGGGGCCGGCGAAGTCGCCATTAGGTGGGGCGGCGACCGGCTCGTGCGCTTCCTGGCCGCGCGGGGCACCGCCGAGAGCCTACGCGCGTGGTTCGGCGAGTTGCCGCTGATGGCCACGCCGCAGGAGCGTGACGCGGTGAGTCTCCGGCTCAACGCCGCCGTCGCCGAGATCGATTCCTTGGTGAACGAGCAGTTGAGTGCGGTGCTGGCGCACCCCGACTTCGCTAAACTCGAGTCGAGCTGGCGCGGCCTGCGCTACCTCGTGGGCCAGTGCCCCGAGGGCCAGCAGGTGAAGGTGCGCGTGCTCAGCGCGAGTTGGGCGGAATTGTCGCGGGACCAAGCGCGCGCGATCGAGTTCGACCAGTCGCACCTGTTCCGCAAGGTCTACAGCGACGAGTTCGGCACCCCAGGCGGGCAGCCGTTCGGCCTCCTGGTGGGCGACTACGCGCTCACGCCCCGGCCCGGTGCCGGGCACCCGACCGACGACGTGGCGACCCTCGCGGGCATCAGCGCCGTCGCCGCGGCGGCGTTCGCGCCGTTCGTCGCCGGCGCGGCGCCGTCGTTCCTGGGCGCCGACGCCTTTGCGGAACTCGACCCGTCGATCGACCTGGCCCGCGCGACCGGCGGGGACGACCACCGCGCCTGGCGGCGCCTGCGCGACGCCGAGGACGTGCGCTTCGTGGCACTCGCGGTGCCGCGGATGGTGCTGCGGCTGCCGCACGACCAGCCGCCCGGCTGCCCTTTCCCGTTCGCGCAGCCGCGCGGCGACGCCCTCTACGGAAACGCGGCCTGGGCGCTCGCGGCGGTGGCGGTGCGTGCGTTCGCCGAGTCGGGCTGGCTCGCGGACATTCGCGGGGTCGGCGGCGCGGTGGCGTCGCCCACGGCCGTGGGGCCGCAGTTGGAAGTGGGGGCGTCGGCGCCGTGCTCGGCGGACGCGCACTTTACGGATCGCCAGGAGAAGGAACTCGCCGACCTCGGGTTCACCCCACTTTGCCACCGCCCCGGCACCGGCGGCGGCGCGGCGTTCTACACCGTACCCACCTGCCAGAAGCCCAAGCCCTACGACGACGAGGCCGCGACCGCCAACGCCAAGCTCGGGGCGATGCTGCCGTACATCCTGTGCGTGTCGCGCATCGGGCACTACCTCAAGGTGCTGATGCGCGACCGCGTCGGGGCGTTCACCACCGCCGCCGACACGGCCGAGTACCTGCGCCGCTGGCTGGCGCGCTACGTAGTCAGCAACGACTCGGCGAGTGTGGAGATGAAGGCGAGGTACCCGCTGCGCGAGGCGGCGGTCGAGGTGCGCGACGTGCCCGGCCGGCCCGGCCACTACCGCTGCACGGTGCACCTGCGCCCGCACTACCAGCTCGAGAGCCTGAGTGCCGGCATCAAGCTGACGACCGAACTGAGTTCCCGACCCTAGCCCCGAGCGCAGTCATGACCCCCGCCGAACTCCTGCACGCGGGCGAACTCGCCGCCGCCATTCGGGCGTCCACCGAACTGGTCCGCGCCAAGCCCGCCGACCGGCCCGCGCGGCGCCTCCTGGCCGAGATGCTGTTCGTCGCCGGCGACCTGGACCGCGCCGACAAGCAGTTCGCCGCTCTCGACACGGCCGACGCGCCCGACCGCGTGAGCCTGCGCGTCTGGCGGCAGGCGCTGCGCGCGGAGGCGGCGCGGCGCGAGGTGTTCACGCAGGGCCGGCTGCCGACGTTCCTGGCCGAACCCGCCCCGCACGTGAAGCTCACGCTCGAGGCGCTGGTGGCGATGCGCGACGGCGACATGGCCAGGGCCGTCGACCGAATTGCGGCTGCGGACGAGGCGCGCCCGGCGGTGGGCGTGCGCATCGACGACACGCACGCCGGCACCGTGCGCGACGACGACGACCTGTGCGCCGGGATCGTGGAAGCCTTCGGCGCCGACGGCGAATATTACTGGATGCCGTTCGAGTTAGTAGCGGCGATCGAGTGCGGCGCGCCGGGCCGCGCCGCCGAACTCGCGGCGAGGCCGGCGCGGTGGTCGCTGCGCTCCGGGCAAGTCGGCGAGGTGGTCCTGCCGGCCGTGTACGTCGGCAGCTCGACCGCGGGCGACTCGTTCGCGCTCGGGCGGGCCACCGAGACTCAGGCCGGGCCCGTGGTGCGCAACTCGGGCCAGCGCGAGTGGCTGGTCGGCGGCGCGGCGGTGCCGTTTTTGAGCTGGCACAAGGCCGTGTTCGGCGACCTGGAGACGGCGCGATGAGTTCGATCCGCCCCGACCAGCCGCTCGTGCCGTCGGTCCTCGACCGGCTGCTGGACGACGACCCCGGCGCGGCGGTGGAGGCGCCGCGCGACCGGGTGCAGCGGCTGGCGGAACTCAAGGCGTCGGTGCGGCGCGACCTCGAAGACCTGCTCAACACCCGCTCGCGCCTCGCCGCCGCGCCGGCCCAGTTGAAGGAGGTCGCGCGGTCGCTCGCCACTTACGGCCTGCCCGACCTCTCGGGCGCCGGCCCCGCCACGGGCCGCGAGCGCGAGGTGCTCGCGCGGCAGCTCGAGCGCGCCGTCTCGGGGAACGACCCGCGCCTGACGCGCGTCGAGGTGGAACTCGTCGCGGCGTCGGACCTGTCGCGGTCGCTGCGCTTCCAGATCCGCGCGATGCTGAAGGCCGACCCCGCGCCCGAACCCGTGGCGTTCGACTCGGTGCTGGAGGCCGCGACGGGGACGTTCGCGGTGAGCGCGCGCGAATGACCCCCGAGTTCCTGAGCTACTACGAGCGCGAACTGACCCGGCTGCGGCAGGACGCCGGGGAGTTCGCCGCGCGGCACCCCAAGGTGGCGGGGCGTTTGCGCCTCGGCCCCGACGCGGGGGACGACCCGCACGTCGAGCGGCTGCTGCAGGGGTTCGCGTACCTCGCCGCCGGGGTGCGCCAAACTCTGGACGACGGCTACGCCGAGATCGCCGAGTCGCTCTTGGGCGCGCTGCACCCGCACGCGCTCTCCCCCGTGCCGCCGATGACGGTGGTGCAACTCGCGTTGGCGGCGGCGCAGGACGAACTGCTCGGTGGCCTGGTCGTGCCGCGCGGCAGCTCGATCGAGACCGAGCCGGTGCAGGGCGAGCCGTGCCGCTTCCGCACCGCGCACGCCGTCACACTTTACCCAGTAGACGTAACCGCCGCGGGCGTGCAGGCCGCGCCCGCGCCGGCGCCGGCGGTGCCCAACGGCCGGGGCGCGCAGGCGGTGTTCCGCGCGCGCCTGGAGGCACGGGGGATGACGCTCTCGGGGCTAGCCGCGCGGCGGCTGCGCCTGCATCTGAACGCGCCGCCGCCGGTCGCCGCGCGGCTGTACGAAGCGCTCCTGAAAGACGCCGCCGAGGTGGTGCTGGCGTCCGGCCCGGCCGACAAGGCGGCGCTGATCCTGGGGCCGGGCGCGCTGAGCGCCGGCGGCTTCGGCGCGGACGAGTCGCTGTGGCCGGCCCTGGGCGCGGCCGGGGCGGGGCTGCGCGCCGCCGCTCAGTTCCTCGCGTTCCCCAGGGCGTTCCTCTTCGTCGATGTCG
>CAXTPM010000152.1:0-9979 GCA_964245865.1 uncultured Fimbriiglobus sp.
GTGCGGCGAGCTTCGCCGGCTTCGGCCAACTGATGGGCGGCACCCGGCGGCACAACTTGGTCTACCCCGGCGAACTCAGCCACGAGTGGCAGCGCGACGGCCTGCGCGTGAAGTTCACCCTGCCGAGTGGGAGTTACGCCACGGTGCTCCTGCGCGAGCTGATGAAGACCGAGCCGGTCGAGCCGGGCGACGACCCGAGCGGCGACGGCGAGGAATGACGCTCTTCGCCGCCGCCGAGGCTGCCTCGCCCGCGCCGCTCTACCTCGAACTGGGCCTCGCGGTGCTGGCGCTCGCGCTGCTCACGCGCGCCGCGCACTGGCTGCGGGTGTCGAGCATCCCGTTCTTCCTGCTGGGGGGGCTGGCGTTCGGCAACGGCGGCTTGCTGGCGCTCGACTTCTCCGAGTCGTTCGTCTCGGCCGGCTCGGAGATCGGCATCGTGCTCTTACTCCTGATGCTCGGGCTGGAGTACAGCGGCGAGCAACTGGCCGAGGGACTGCACAAGGGTTTCCGCGCCGGGGCGCTCGATCTGGCGCTCAACTTCGCCCCCGGCTTCGTCGCCGGGCTACTCCTCGGGTACGGCTGGCTCCCGGCGGTCTTGCTGGGCGGCGTTACGGCGATCTCGAGTTCGGGCATCGTCGCCAAACTGGTGCCCGAACTGAACGCCAAGGGGCGCCCCGAAACTCCGACCGTGTACTCGATTCTCGTTCTCGAAGACCTGGCGATGGCGGTCTACCTGCCCGTGGTCGCGGTGCTCCTGATCGGCCAGGGCTGGCGCGAGGCCGCGCCGTCGGTGGCGGTCGCGGTCGGCGCCGTCGCGGCGGTTCTCGTGATCGCCCTGAGGTTCGGGCACCGCATCAGTTCGTGGATCGACCACGAGTCCGACGACGCGGTGCTGCTCACCACCCTCGGCCTCACGCTCGCGGTGGCGGGCCTGGCCCAGCGGTTGCAGGTGAGCGCGGCCGTGGGGGCGTTCCTGGTGGGGGTCGCCCTCTCCGGGTCGCTCGCCGAGCGCTCGCACCGATTGCTGGTCCCGCTGCGCGACCTGTTCAGCGCGATGTTCTTCCTGTTCTTCGGCCTGCAAATCGACCCCAAGTCGCTGCTGCCGGTCCTCTACCCCGCGCTGCTGCTGGCGCTCGTGAGTGCCGCGACGAAGGTGGTCGCCGGCTACTGGGCGGTGCGGCGCGCCGGGGGCGACAAAAGCGCCAGGTGGCGCGCCGGCGTGCTGCTGATCGCGCGCGGCGAGTTCTCGATCGTGATCGCGGGCCTCGGCGGGGCCGCCGAGCCGCGCCTGGGGCCGCTCGCGGCGGCCTACGTGCTGCTGCTCGCCATCCTCGGGCCGGTGCTGGCGCGGGTGACGGAGCAACTGGCGCCTCACCGAGCAAAGGACGAGGGGGATGGGATGACGAACGAGACAGAACGGCAGATGAAAGCCCGGTGACGAGCGTCGCCGGGTCCGCGCTCAAGCCCAGGCCCGGTGACATCGTCACCATGCTTTCACTCGCTCATCCGCAGCACCAGCACCGGCGCTTCGCCCTCGAACAGCGCCCCGCCCGTCGGCGGCGCCTCCACGAGCGCCGCGCCGCCCGGCCCCAGGTCGATCGCCTGCCCGGCGGCTAGTTCCGCGCCGGTCTCGCGCGAGTAGCCCAGCACCGCGGCGAATAGCCGGAATGCCGCGCCCGCGTCGAAACTCGGCGACAGTTGCGCCGCGAGGTCCGGCAGCCCGAAGCACTCCGCGCCGTAGGTCCGCACCCACGGCGCGGCCGGGGCGCCGACATTCGTGCGGACGAATCCAATGAACAGGTACGTCAGCGGCAGCGCGTCGAGTGTGGCGAGCAAGTCCTCGCCGCGCGCGGGGATCAGGTCGAACGCGGGGCAGGCGGTGCGGGCGGTCTCGTTCAGCACCGCCGTGGCGCCGAACGTGGCGAGCGCCGACGCCACGCACGCCAAGGCGGTGTAGCGACCCAGCGGGTCGTGCTCGGGGCCGAGGTGTTCGAGCAGGACGTGCGAGCGGTGCCGCGCCGCGTCGGCTTTCACCTCCGGCGGCATCAGCGCCGGCACCACGCAGCTTTCGACCGGGCCATACGGCATCGACCCGTCGAACAGGGCCACGCGCACCGTGTGACGGGCCCACGCCACGAGGCCGGCGGAGTGCAGGGGCGCCTCGCCCGTGTGCGCCAGGTCCGCTAGTTCCGGCGCCTCGGCCACGCCGTGCCACTCGACGGTTGCGCCGCTGAGGGTGGGGTGCGTGTTGGCCAGCACGGCCGCGAGTTCGGCGGCGTCGATCGCCAGAGCGCCGGCGGGGCCGGGGTAGACCAGTTGCAGCCCGAACGGCGGGCCGGCAACTCGGCGCGTGCGGAAGCGGTCGGCGAAGCCAGCGGCGTCGGGGGTGGTCATTTTCGCTATTGTAGCCGGTGGGGGCGGTGCTACAATCACACCAATTCCGTCCCCAGGCTCAGTGGGTAGTTACGTCATGGCACACAAGAAGGGTCAGGGGTCGGTCAAGAACGGGCGCGACTCGAACGCCCAGCACCGGGGCATCAAGGCCAACGCCGGCGAGTTCGTCACCACCGGCAGCGTCAGCAAGCGTCTCGGCGTCAAGAAGTTCGGCAGTGAACAGGTCGTCGCCGGCAACATCATCATCCGCCAGCGCGGCACGAAGTTCCACCCCGGCAAGAACGTCAAGCGCGCCAAGGACGACACGCTGTTTGCGATGTGCGACGGCACCGTATTCTTCGACGGCCAGCACCGCCGCGTGAACGTCAAGCCGCCGGTCGCCGCCGCGAGCGAGAGCCAGCCGGTCGCCGCCTAGCACCGCGGTGCGAGGGCGAACCGACACGCAGAAGCCTCGGGGGGAACCCTGGGGCTTCTGTCTTTGATGGGGCGCCGCCAACCACCGAAAGCCCGCCGTCGCGGACGGCGGGCTTTCGGCCAGTCGTGGCGCTTGACCCCGCACCGCCGGGCTGCGACAATCGCATAATCCCCACGCCGCCCGAGGGTCCGCCGTGCTCGCACTCGCCGCACTCTTTTTGCTTCAAGCCGCGCCCGAACCGCCGCTGCTCACCATCGGCGACCCCGCGCCCAAGCTCGCACCACTCACGTTCCTGCGCGGCGAGCCGGTCGCCGGGTTCGCGCCGGGCACCATCACGCTAGTCGAGTTCTCCGGCACCCAGTGCGCCCCGTGCGTCAAGGCAATTCCGCACCTCAACGCGATCCAGAAGAAGTACCCCGGCGTCGTGGTGCTGAGTGTCTTCGGCGAGCCGGAGCCGGACGTGCGGGCCTACCTCGCGGAGATCGGCAAGGCGACCGAGGCGCGCGTGGCGACCGACCCCACGGGGGCAACGCACCGGGCGTGGATGGCCGCGGCGGCGCGGGTCGGCATCCCGGCGTGCTTCCTGGTGAGCGCCGACGGCAAGGTGGCGTGGATCGGGCACCCCAACAACCTCGATGACCCGCTCGCGCGCCTGATCGCTGGGACGTTTGACACCCAGCAGGAGGCGCTGCGGCAGAAAGTCGAGCAGGGCGCCCAACGGCGACGGGAGTGGCTGCGCCGGCGTGCCGACGAGGCGCGGGCGGAGCACGATCGCATCTGGAAGCTGGACCACGACGGTAAGGCTCTTGAGGCGCTCGCCTCCGTCGAGGCGGCGGCAGTGGAGTACCGCGACCTGCCGCAAGTCGCCTTCAACTTCCGCAACTTCCGCCTCGGCGTCCTCGCGGCCATGCCCGGCCGGCGCGACGAGGCGT
This sequence comes from uncultured Fimbriiglobus sp., assembly GCA_964245865.1. GTDB lineage: Bacteria > Planctomycetota > Planctomycetia > Gemmatales > Gemmataceae > Fimbriiglobus. The sequence continues at coordinate 3,742 of CAXTPM010000152.1, forward strand.
TCGGGTCGGCAACCGAACTAGCCATCGAGGTCGCGGCCGGGGGGCGCCAGCGCGATATGGTGCAGGTCGCCATCGTATTCCAGAACGCGGCGGAGCGCGCGCCGCACGACCGGCGCCTGCTCGACCTGTCGCTGCCGCTCTTGCGCGACGAGTACGACCGCGACCCCGATTGGCAGCGCCAGTCGGCGGACGAGAAGCTATTCGCCCGCGCCATCACCATCAAGTTCCGCGCCCGCGCCCACACCCTGCGTGGCGACGCCGAGGCGGCGCGGGAGTGCTTCCGGCAAGGCGTCGAACTGCTCGAAGCCGCGCCGGCGGGCGACACCGGGGACCGGCGGAAGCTCCTAGAGGAGTTCCGCGGGGGGCTGAAGCCGCTACCGCCCAAGCCCTAGCGCATAGACGCCGCGCCCCCCGGCCGCTACCCTTGAGCGCATGACCTACCCCGAAGCGCTCGCGTTCTGGTTCGCGCGCGTCAACTACGAGGCCCGCGCCGCCGCGCCGGGCGACCTCAAGCTCGAACGGATGCGGGCACTCCTGCGCCGGCTCGGCGACCCGCACCTGCGAGTCCGCTGCGTCCACCTCGCCGGCACCAAGGGGAAGGGGAGCACCGCCGCGCTGTTGGAAGCGGCCGTGCGCGCGGCGGGGTACCGCACGGGGCTATTCACCAGCCCGCACCTGGAGCGCGTCGAGGAGCGCGTCCAGGTCAACCGCGAACTCATCACCCCCGCCGAACTGGCCGCGCGCCTGACCGAACTGCGCCCGCACGCCGAGGCGATGGAGCGGCACGGGGCGGCGCCGACGTTCTTCGAGTTGACTACCGCCGTCGGCTTCCTGCACTTCGCTTACCGCCGTGTTGACTTGAGCATCCTGGAAGTCGGCCTCGGCGGGCTGTTCGACAGCACCAACGTCTGCGAGCCGCTCGCCACCGCGATTACCAGCATCGGACTTGACCACCAGGCCCAACTCGGCCCGACGGTCGAACTCATCGCCGCGCAGAAGGCCGGCATTATCAAGCCGCGCACCCCCGTCGTGCTCGGGCCGCTCGACCCCGGCCCACGCGGGGTCATCGAAGCCGTCGCACGCTCCAAAGCCGCGCCGGTGGTCGATTCGATCGCGCTCGACCTCGGCACTGTCGAGGTCGGCCTCGCCGGGGAGCACCAGCGGGACAACGCAAGGGTCGCACTCGGGTTCGTGCGAGAACTGCGCCGGGCCGGGCTGGCCATCCCCGACCGTGCCGTGCGGGCCGGATTTGGTGGGGTCGAGTGGCCGGCGCGGGTGGAAATCGTGGCTGAACGGCCGCGGGTGGTGATCGACAGCGCGCACAATGTGCCCAGCGTCGTGGCTCTGTTGCGGACACTCGAAATCGGCGAAAGTGCCGCGCAGATTGCTGCGCGTCGGGAAAACCGGCACCTGGTATTCGCAGTCTCGGGAGACAAGCAGTACCGCGAAATGCTCGCCTTGCTATTGGGCCACTTCGGGGTTATCCACCTCACGCGCTTCGCCACCAGCAGCCGCAGCGTTGACCCCCAGGAGCTAGCCACGCTTTGCAAGAATTACAAGGCTCCGACGCGCGTGGAAGTTCACCCCAGCGGCGCCGACGCCTGGCGCGCGGCACTCGATTCGGTCACGCCCGACGGAACAATCTGCGTGGCGGGAAGCGCGTTTCTAGCGGGCGAGTTAAGGACGATCGTTTTGGCGAACTTGGGGCAACGGCGCAATCTTGAGAGCGGGGCGGAACTAGGCGGTCGTTGAAACCGGCAAATGCGCCGCAATCGGTAACGATTCCAGTTCCGCCGGAAACTTCGACTCGTATACCTGCGGTCGCCGGCCGATCACTTGGATTACGCCCGTCGCCACTGCGAGTGAGTTATGGCCTTCGTCCGCCGCGACCGCCATCAAGACGCCCCGCGCACCACTCTCGCGGAGTCGTTCCGTCTGGGCGTGTGCGAACTCGAGTCGCGCGTGGTGCCGGCGGTCACGGTGCGCTTCGACTACTCGCTGGACACCTCGGGGTTCTTCAACGACCCCGCCAAGCGGGCCGCGCTCGAGGGGGCGGTGGCGCCCATCGCGGCGGTGGCCACCGAAAGCCTAGCACCCATCGTGCCGAGCGGCGGGAATACCTGGGCCGCGACGTTCGTGAACCCCGGCACCGGCCAGCCGGTGACGCTGCCGAATCTGGTGGTGAACGCCGACGAGTTGGTGATCTTCATCAGCGGCGCGGAACTCTCGGGCGACGAACTCGGGCTGGCCAACTCCGGCGGCTTTAGCGCCGCGGGCACGCCGGACTGGCTCGACGCTGTGCGCGGCCGGGGCCAGCTCGGGGCGACCGACGGCACCAAGAGTGACATCGCGCCGTGGGGGGCGATGATCGCGTTCGACACCAAGGCCAACTGGAACTTCACCGCCGCGTCCCCCCGCGCCGACCAGTTCGACTTCCACACCGTCGCCACCCACGAACTCCTGCACGCCTTCGGCTTCGGCCTCGGCGACCCGTCGTTCACGGCGAACCTGCGCGGCCTCGACTTCGGCGGCCCCCACGTGCTGGCGGTCAACGGCGGCTACCCTGCGGCCGTGACATCCGACCTCGAGCACTTCGCCCCCGGCACGGCGGTGCTGGGCCAAGACGAGGTGATGCAGCCCTCCTTGTACCCCGGCACGCGGCGGACTCTTTCAGCGCTCGACGTGGCCGCACTGCAAGACATGGGCTGGGGCCGCAGCGGGGTGGCCCAGGTCGCCGCGCCGCAGGCCGCGGCGCAGGTGGCGATCCCCGCGCCGGTCCCGGTCCCCGTCGCCCCCCCCGCCGCGGTGGTGCCGCCGATCCTGAGCGTGGCGGGCGCGAACAACGTCGTCGAACTCGGCGCCGGCGGGGCCGTGGCGCGCTCGGCGCAGCCGTTCGGGCCGGGCTACAGCAACGGCCTGCGCGTTGCGACCGCGGATGTCACCGGCGACGGCGTGGCGGACTTGATCGCCGGCACCGGCCCTGGGGTGCGCTCCGAGGTGCGCGTGATCGACGCCGTGACCGGCGCGCAGTCGTCTATCTTCCCGTTCGAGTCGAGCTACACCGGCGGGGTGAACGTCGCGGCCGGGGACCTCGGCGGGGACGGCCGCGCGGACATCGTCGTCACGCCGGATCAGGCCGGCGGGCCGGTGGTCGCGGTCTACGACGCCTCGGGCCTGAACGGCGGGCAGATCGTGGAAAAGGCGCGCTTCTGGGGCATTGACGACCCGAACTTCCGCGGCGGACTGCGGCCCGCCATCGGCGACCTCAACGGCGACGGCGTGAAAGACTTGGCCGTGAGTGCGGGCTTCGGCGGCGGGCCGCGCGTGGCGGTCTACGACGGCCGCACGGTGCTCGGAGGAGCGCCAAGCCACCTGGCGCCCGACTTCTTCGCCTTCGAGCAGACCCTGCGCAACGGCGCGTACATTTCGATCGCGGACTTAAACGCCGACGGGCGCGGGGAACTGATTGCTGGGGCCGGGCCGGGCGGCGGGCCGCGCGTGACTGTGTTCGACGGCGGGGCACTGTCGCGCGGCCAAGTCGTACCCGCGGCCGACTTCTTCGCCGGCGACCCGGCGGCGCGCTCGGGGGTACGGGTGGCGTCGGCGGACCTCGACCAAGACGGCCGGCCCGAACTCATCGCCGCCACTGCCACCCAAGTGGTGAACTACGCCCCGGCCCAACTGTTTTCGGGTTCGGCCTCGCCGAGTGCGTTCCTGCCCCTGCCGGGCGCCGCGAGCTTCGACGGCATCTACGTCGGCTAGGTTTTCAAAGAGCGGCCTCGACACCAACGAGACGACGGGCGGGGCGGGACTTGCGCGGGAAAGGTTGGTTTTTCCCGGCCCGCCGAGAACAAAGTCACCGCCCCGCCAGCCGCCCCAAGTCGAACTCCGCGTCGATCGGCTCCCCCTCCAGTAAGTGCCGCACCAGCATCCGCCCTGCCGCCGGCGCGGTCAGCGCTCCCTTCGAGCCGAGGCCGTTCACCAGAGCGACGCGCGGCAACTGCGGGTGGACGCCCACCGCCGGCCGGCTGGCGTCGAGGATCGGCCGCACGCCCGCGCGGTGACTCGTGACCGTCGGCGCTTGCCGCAAGTAGGCCGCGAGGCGCGCGAGAATCTGCGCTTTGCCGGCGCTGGTGGGCGCGGCACTTAAATCAGCGTGATCGTAGGTCGAGCCGGCCAGGAACGTGCCGCCCGAAAGCGGGTAGAGCCATGTCCCCGCGCGGTTGAGCGTCCGCGACTCGGCGAACCCCGGCAACTCGACGGTCAGCACCTCGCCCTTGGTCGCCCGGAATTGCAGCCACGCGAACAGCGGGTTCGCCCGGTAGCCCTGGCAGAACGCCACGAACCGCGCCCCCAGCGACTCCCACGCCGGCGGATCGACCTCGGCCTCGGCCCACGACTCGCCGAGTAAGTGCCGAGCGGCGCGCAGGTAGGCCGGCACGTCGAGCCGCCCGGCGGGGAACAGTTCGGCGGCGCCGTGCGGGGCGCTCACCCGCTCGGGGTCGAGCGGGGCCGACAGGTCGCGCACGTGCTCGGCGAACTGGCTGCACTTGCGGTCAAGGTTGGCGGCTTCTTCTGCGCTCGCCATGATCCGCGCTGTCGTATTGGCGTCGAAGAACGTTGCACCGGCCTCGGCCTCGACGGATCGGTAGAACTCCAGCGCCTCGGGGTACAGCTCGGCGTGGCGCCAACTGACCGCCATGCGGAAGCCGGTGACGGGCGTGATCAGCCCGGCCGCCACCTGGGAGGCACTGCCCGGCGTCAGGGCGTCGAATACGCGCACGCTCGCCCCGAGCCGGCGCGCCTGCAGGGCGAGCGTGGCCCCGGCGAGTCCCCCGCCGACGACCGCGAGGTCAATCACGGCCACGCGGCTCCCGGAAGCCGAGGGCGAACGCGGCGAGCGCCGCCGAGCAGCCGACCAGCGGCACGAGCCAGACCGCGTGCCAATCGACCGCGCCGCCGGCCGATGTCGCCGACTCGACCGTGCGCCCGGCCAGGTAGTTGCCGGCGAGGTTGCCGAGGCCGCTGGTGAAGAACGTGAGCAAGCCCTGGGCGCTCGCGCGCAGGTGCGGCGGCGCCTCGCGGTCGAGGTACACCGCGCCGACCACCTGGAAGAACGCGAAGCTCCAGCCGTGCATCGGCACGCCCAGCGCCAGCACGAGGTCTTCGTCGCCGCTCATCAGCGCGGCCGCGCGGACCACCCAGCCGGCGAGGCCGACGAGCATCAGCGTCTTCAGCCGGCGGTGCGGTTGCAGGAGCGGCACGAGGAACAGGCACCCGACCTCGCACACCTGCCCGAGGGTGAGCTTAGACTCGGGGCAACTTACCTGAAGTTCGGTGAGGTAGCGATGCGCGTACAGGTTGTAGAACTGGTTGAGCGCCACCGAGGCGAACGTGACCGCGAGGAACACGGCGAAGGCGGGTTTTTTGAGCATCCCGAGCGCGGCCAGGCCGAAGCGCTCCGCCGGGCGCGCGCCGGCGCCCGAGGCGAGCGGCGGCGTGCGCGGCAGCATCACCGCGGCCGCGCCGAGCGCGAGGAACGCGGCCGCGCCGAGGTCCAGGGGCTGCGTCGAGACGCCGACTAGCAAGAGGCCGACGGCGTTGCCGGCCGCGACCCAGCCGAGGGTGCCCCACAGTCGCACGCGACTGAACTGAACCCGGTCGGCGAGGTTCCTGAGTGCAACCACACTCGTCAAGGTCAGGCCGAGTTGGACGAACAGTTGCAGGCCGAGCATGAGGGCCGCGAGGGTGAGGAACCGCACGCCCCGCGCGAGTTCGGCGGCTTCTGTTCTCCATGTCAACTGTTGGGCAGCCCGCGCCTGCTCGGAGTCGCAGAAGCGCGCGACGGCGAAAAGCATCACCGCCGCCATCAGGCACGCGCAGGCCAGCACCCGCTCGGCGCGGAAGTAGCGATCCGCGAGCACGCCGATCAAGAGGGGGGCAACGAGGCTGGCGACGGCGAAGGCGCTCGCCACGCCGCTGACCTGCCGCGCGGTGAGGCCCAGACCCTGCGGCGGGGCGGTCATCTGGTAGGTGGGGAAGCTCACCGACCACGCCCCGAGCGCGAAGTAGAAGGCGAACATCATGCCGCCGAGCTTCCAGGCGGTGGCCCGGCCGGTGCGGATCGGCGGGGCGTCGAGTTCGGCAACCGTCATCAGTCGTGTCTCGTCGTGTTCGGGTGGAGAGGCGTCGTGTGAGTAGCTGTTGGACAACTGGTCGCCACCCCCACCCTAGCCCT
>CAXTPM010000153.1:0-643 GCA_964245865.1 uncultured Fimbriiglobus sp.
AATACAGCCCCAAACCGCCCATGATAGGCCGCAGTGCCGACTTGGGAAGGGGTCCGCCCACTAGATCGAGTAGTCCGGGTCGAACATCTTCGCCGACTTCGGCGACAAATAGACCGCCTCGCCCAGCGTCAACTTCAGGAAGCGCTGCCGCTCGGGCGTCAGATCGACGTTCACCATTAGCCCGAAGTCCTCGGCCATCACGCGCACCTTCACCACCGAACCCGCCGGGTTGATGTGCATCACCTTGGCTTTGAGGCAATTCCCCTCGTCGGCCGAGCGCGTCAGGTCTAACTCGTGCGGCCGCACGTAGACATCGGCCTTCCCGCCGTTCTGGTTGGCCACCGAACCCGGCCGCACGGGGAGTTCGACATCGCCGAACAGCACGCGGCCGTCTTTGAGGTGCGCGCTGAACACATTCACATTGCCGAGGAAGTCCATCACGAACGCGGTGCGCGGGTGCTCGAACACCTCCAAGGGGGTGCCGGTCTGCTCGATCTTGCCCTTGTTGAGGATCGCCACTTGGTCGGCCACCTCGAACGCCTCGGCCTGGTCGTGCGTCACGAACACGCTCGTCACGGGGAACTCGTCGTGGAGCTTGCGTAGCCAGTGCCGCAGTTCGTCGCGGACTCGTGCGTCCAGCGCC
>CAXTPM010000153.1:653-1335 GCA_964245865.1 uncultured Fimbriiglobus sp.
GAGGAGTAATAATTTCGGCGCCGGCGCGATGGCCCGCACCAGCGCGATGCGCTGCTTCTGCCCGCCGGACAGGCTCGCGGGGTAGTGCTTCGCCTTTTCTTCGAGGCGCACGAGCTTCAAGAGTTCGGTGACGCGCGCGGTCACTTTGTCGTTGGGCCAGTGCCGCACGCGCAGGCCGAAGGCGACGTTCTCGAACACCGTCATGTGGCGGAACAGCGCGTAGTGCTGGAACACGAAGCCCACGTTCCGGTCGCGCGGGCTGCGGTGCGTGAGGTCTTCGTCAACCGTGCGCACGCCGCCGGAGTCGGCACTTTCCAGCCCCGCGATGATACGGAGCAGTGTGGTTTTGCCGCTGCCCGAGGGGCCAATCAATGCGAGCAGCGACCCCGTGGGCGCGGTGACACTCACGTTGTCGAGGGCGACGAACGCCCCGAAGCGCTTGGTGACGGACTGGACGACGATGCTCATGCGGGCGGGCTCGGCGGGCCGACAGGGGAGTCGGCGTAAGTTTATCGACTTGCTGATGCTTCGGCACGCCCGAAACTTCCCCTCCCGCCCCGCCGCCCCGCCCGGTATACTCCGCCCCATGCACGGCGTCACGGTGTACTGGCAGCGCCTCGCCGAACCCGCGACCGGCTGGCCGGCGGTGGCCGTCGGGGCGCGCTGGCAGCCCGGCGCAGTT
>CAXTPM010000153.1:1345-9916 GCA_964245865.1 uncultured Fimbriiglobus sp.
CGGCGCCACTCTGGTGCTGCGCTACGACGGCTCCGCGCGGATGCGGGCCGCTGTCACCCGCGCCGGCGAGGTCGCCACGGCCACGCTACGCGCGCCGCTCGAACCCGGCGTGGCGCGCGTCTCGGTGGAACTGGTCGCCGGCGCGGCGACCGAGGAACTCGGCTCGCTCGCGGTCGCCGACCTGCCCGGCCCCGCGTCGGATGCCCCGCCGAGTCCGGTCGCGGCCAGTTCCCCGCGCTGGCTCAAACCCCTGCTCACCGCCGCCGGCGCGCTGCTGAGCGGCGACGCCCTGCAGCCCCAGTGGTGGGCCGACCGCCGCCGGCGGTACGCCGCGCTGGCCCGCAGTGCGCCGCAGCGCGTGCGCGAGCGGAGCCTGGAGCGCCGCCGGGTGCGCGCCCTCGCCGGCCCCTCGGGACTCGCCCCGGCCGAGTTGGCGGCGCTGGCGGCGCGCCAAAAATCGTTCGCCTACTGGCCATTGTTCAGCGTGCTGATGCCCGTTTATAACGTCGAGCCGCGCTGGCTCGAACTCGCCGTGGCGTCGCTGGACGCCCAGGTCTACCCCGAGTGGGAGCTGTGCCTGGCCGACGACGCCAGCACCGACCCCGGCACCCGCGCGGCCGTGGAGAGGCTGCGCTCGCACCCCAAAGTCCGCGTCGAAGTGCGCCCCGAGAACGGCCACATCGTCGCCGCGAGCAATTCCGCCCTGGCACTCGCGCGCGGCGAGTGGGTGGCGCTCCTGGACCACGACGACGCCCTCGCCCCGCGAGCCTTGTACCGCTACGCCGAGGCGCTGCAAGCCGCGTCCGACATCGACCTGTTCTACTCCGACGAGAGCAAGCTCGACTTGCGGGGGCGCGAGTACGACCCGCACTACAAGCCCGAGTATTCGCCGGAGTTGCTGCTCGCCGGGTACAACTACGTCAACCACTTCGTCTGCGCGCGCCGCTCGCTCGTGGAGCAAGTCGGCGGCTTCCGCGAGGGCACCGACGGGGCGCAAGACCTCGACCTGCTGTTGCGCCTCACCGAAGTCGCCAAGCGGGTCGAGCGGGTGCCGGAGGTGCTCTACCACTGGCGTGCCCTCGACGAATCGACCGCCGCATCCGCAGGGGTGAAGCCCTACGTCCACGTCGCCGCGCGCCGCGGCCCCGCCGACGCCTTCAGGCGGCGGGGCATCGACGCCGACCTCGCCACGCCCGAGTTCGCCCGGCGGCTGAACCTCCCCGCCGTAGAACTCGCCGCTGTCGCGGCCGGGCCGAGCCTCGCCGTCATCGTGGCCGGGCCGGACGCGCCGGACTGGGGGGCGCTCTCGGACTACCCCGTCGCCGAAGTCCGCGCCGCCGAAGTCGCCCCCGGCGGGTCGGTCGCCGCCGCGTTCAACGCCGCCCTCGCCGAGATCACCAGCGAGCTAGTCCTGTTCGCCGACGCCGGTGTTTCCCCGCAGGCGCGCGACTCGCTGGGCCGGCTCGTCGCCGCGATGGCGCTGCCCGGCGTGGCGGTCGCCGGGGGGCGGATGCTGAGTCCCGACGGGTCAATCGTCTCGGCCGGCACGGTGGCACTCGACCCGCCGCAGCACGCCTTCGCCGGGCAGAACCCCGACCCGGCGAGCTACTTCTACCTCGCCGAATCGACGCGCACGGTGAGCGGCCCCGGCCGCGGACTACTGCTGACGCGCGCGGCCGACCTGCGCGGCCTCGGCGGCTTCGACGCGGCCGACTTCCCGCGCACGCTCTTCGACCTCGACTACTGCGCCCGCCTCGCCGCCAAGGGCTTGCGGAGCGTGCATGTCGGCGGCGCGACCTTCACGCAAGTCCGCAGTTCCCCGGCGCGCGGCGACGCCCCTTCGGAGCGCGCGGCCTACAAGCGGCGGCACGGCGCGAAGCCGGACCCCTACTACTCGCCCAACCTCGACCCCGCCGGGCAGTTCCGCCCCGAGCCACAGTCGGCCGGGGAGTTGCCGCCGGGGGCGCGGCTGCCGGTGCTGTTCGGCACGCACCACTTGGGCGCCTTCGAGGGGGCGTCGAACATCCTCAGGGAGATCGCCTTCGGCCTCGTCGCCGACGCGCGGGTCGTCGGCACGGTCTGGAGTCCGGCGCCCGGCCCGGCGGAGGCCGACTACCGCGGGCGGGGGTTCGCCGCCGAGTGCCGCCGGGTCGAGTGGGCGCCGCTCCTGCTCAATGCCCAGTGGACCCCGGCCGAGTACCGCCGCGCGGTGCGCGACTGCATGGCCGCGATCCGCCGCGCCAAGCCCCGCGTAGTCGTGGCCAACACCGTGCTCCTCGCCCCGCTCGTGGAGGCGGCGGCGCACCGCGACATCCCGTGTGTGTGGCTGATCCACGAGAGCTACGGCCCGCACGAGCGCGCCCGGCTGATGTCGCCCCACGCCGAGTACCGCGTCGGCCGGGCGTTCCAACTCGCCCGGAGTGTGGTGTTTTCGAGTACCGCCTGCCGCGACTGCTACGCCGCGTTCGACCAGGGGCGGGGGCGGATCATCCCCTCGACGGTGGACCACGAGCGCATTGCGAAGTCGCTCGCGTCCTCGACTCAAGCCGCGGCCCGCCCCGCAATCGGCGCCGATTCGCGCGTGCGCTTCCTCGCGGTCGGGTCGGTCTGCGAGCGCAAGGCCCAGCACCACTTGGTCGAGGCCGCGGCGCTTCTAGCGAAGTCCCGGCGGGACTTCGTCGTCTCGCTGGTGGGCGGGCGCGCGGGCGTCCCGTACCTCGACTACGTCGAGCACTTAATCGCGGCCCGCGGCGTCGGCGACTGCGTGGAAGTCGTGCCCGAAACCCCGCACGTGGACCGCCACTTCCGCGCCGCGGACGTGTACGCCTCGGCCAGTTACGTCGAAGCCTACAGCGTCGCTACACTCGAAGCCCTCGCGTTCGGGCTGCCGGTGCTCGCCACGCGCGCCGGCGGGTTCGACGAGCAAGTCAGTTGGGGCGAGAACGGGCTGCCGGTGGCGTTCGGCGACCCGGCGGACATGGCGGCGAAGATGGCCCAACTGTTGGACGACCCCGCGTTGCGGGCGCGCTTCGGCCGCGAAAGCCGCGCCGCCTACGAGCAACTGCCCTCCACCGCCGAGCTAGTCGCGCGCCACGGCCGCGTCCTCGTCGGGGCCGCGCGGTGAGCCGCGCCCGTAAACTCGTTGGAGGCGTCCGGCGGCGCCTGCGCGACCGGCTGCGCGGCGAGACCGACGCCACCGACTCCGGATTGGGCGACCCGGCGCGCCTGACCGCGTTCCTGGCCGAGCGCGGCCACGCCCTGCCCGACTGGTGGCCGAACGGCCTGCCCCCCGTCGATGGCCGGCGCGTCGAGCGCATCCTGGAACTCCGGCAGGACTTGCGCCGCGAGTTCCCCTTGTGTCGCACGCCGCACCCCGACTCGGCCCGCTTCCTGGATTGGCTCCTGCGCCACGGATCAGCCGACTTCGGCGTGACGGCGGGTGAGGCGCTCGCCGCCCTGGTCGAGTCCCGCGCCGCCCCCGACGCCGGACTCGCCGCCACCTACCGGCACTCCCCCGAGTGGCAGGCGGCGGCGCCCGACGCCCTCAGCGCCGCCGGGTGGCCGAAGTTGAAGGCCCACGTCGCCGCGACCTACGGCCTCGGCGGCAGCCGCTGGCTCCGCAGCGCTAAGCTCGCCCAACACGACGCCGAGCCTTCCGAGAAGGAACGCGGCGTGACGATCTACGGCCACTTCAGCTACCCCTCGGGCCTCCAGGAAGCGGCCACGGGACTCGCCGACGCCTGCCGCCGCGCGGGCCTCGGCGTGGGGCTGCGCGACCTGCCGGTGATCTTCGCGCGCGACTGGAGCCGCCGCACGGCCGAACTGGCGACCGACCGCTTCGACACGAGCGTCTGGGTCACGGCCGTCGATACGCCGCCGGAAGAGTGGCTCCCGATTACCGGCGCCTACTGGCGCCCCGGCGTGCGGCGGATCGCGCTGTGGTACTGGGAGTTGGAAGCCGTCCCCGAGTTGATGCGCCCCGGCATGGCGTGGCCCGACGAGGTGTGGGCGCCCTCGGCGTTCCTCGCGGGCGCCTACCGCCGCGCGGTGCCGCGGGGGACTGTGGTGAAGGTGGTTGCCCCCGGAGTGCCAACTCCCGCCGTCGTGCCGATGAGCCGTCACGACCTGCAATTACCGCCGGGATTTGCGTTCTTGACGAGTTTTGACATGGGCAGCGTCATGGAGCGAAAGAACCCGCTCGGCACTATCGCCGCGTTCGCCCGCGCTTTCCCCGACCCTGCGGGGGCCGGGGCGAGTCTGGTCGTGAAGGTGGTGCGCGGCTCGGCCCGCCCCGCCGACCTAGCGCGACTGAAAGCCGCCGTCGCCGCCACGCCGGGGGTGATCCTCATCGACGAGGTGATGCCGCGCGCAAGGGCGGTCGCACTCTTAAATGCGGCTGACTGCTACGTCAGCCTACACCGCGCCGAGGGGCTGGGGCTTGGCATGGCCGAGTCGATGCTCTTGGGGAAGCCGGTGATCGCCACGAATTACTCGGGGAACCTGGAGTTCATGACCGCCAACACGGCGCACTTGATCCCGATGCGGCTCGTCGAAGTCGGGCCGGGGTGCGAGCCGTACCCGGCGGGTGCGATGTGGGCCGACCCGGACATCGGCGCGGCGGCGGACGCGATGCGGCGGGTAGCGGCGGACCCCAAGGCGGCGCGCGAGTTGGGCCGTCGAGCGCAAGAGCACGCGGGGCGGGTGCTGTCGCAGGAGGCGTACGCAGCGCGGGTGATGGCGGCGCTGGGGCCGGGCCGTTGACGGCGTACTAGAGTTGCGGTACACTCAAAATGCGGTCCACTCCGGCTCGTGCCCCGCCCTCGGTCCTGTAGAGGTTGTGTGATGACCCGGTCCCGTCCCGCTCGAGCCGGTTATTCGCTGCTCGAACTGCTGGTGGCGCTGGCCATCGTTGCGGTGGTGATCGGGTTAGTGCTGTCGGCCGTGGCGAAGGTCCGCCTGCGTGCGGCCCAGGCGGCGGACCAGAATAACCTGCGTCAGGTGGCACTCGCCGCCCACGCCTACGAGGCGCAGCACCGGCAGTTGCCGCCCCTGATCGACGGGCACCGCTTCGCGCAGCCGGTAGCCAAAGGCGAGCCGCCGACGTGGCACCTCGTGCCGGTCGGGATGACGCTGGCGCCGTACCTCGAAGGCCCGCCGCTGGAGACCTTGTACGCGGGGGGCGGAATCGGGTGGCTGACGCTCGTGGTGCCGGCCTACGTCTCGCCGAGCGACCCGACGCACGTCGCCGGGCGGATCGACTTCGAGACCAACGCGCGCCCGTTCGTGGGCGTCAGCAACGTGGCGTTTAACGCCCAACTGTTCGCCGACCCCGGCGGGGGCGCGTCGGCCCCGGCGGTTCGGGGCGTCACCGAGTGGTCGGTCTGGCAGCGGCGTGGCGCTCTCGCGGCGGCGGCACCCGACGGCACGTCGCAGACGGCCATGCTGGCGACCAAGCGGGCGAAGTGCGGGCCGCGTGGCGGCTCGGTGCTATCCCAGGCGATGTGGCCCGGCTGGCACCCCGCCGGCGCGAGCTGGGGCGACTCAACGCCCGACTCGGCCACGCTCGCCGCGTTCTTCGGCCACCGCCTGCCGGACGCCTCCGGGACAGGTCCGACGTTCCAGGACCGCCCCTCGGACGCCGAGTGCGCGTCCGACCTCGCGCAAGGCTTCCACCGGGGCCGCATCAGCGTGGCAATGGCCGACGGCAGCGTCCGCGCGGTGAGCGCTGGCATCGCGCCGAAGCTGTGGCGATCGGGCGTCTTGCCGTCCGACGGCGCGGGGCTTCCAGCGGAGTGACCCGCTTCCCGGAGGCCGGTCACGCCCCCCCGAGCTTGCGGTACAAGTCGGCCATCTCGATCAGCGTCACCGCCGCCTCGTAGCCCTTGTTCCCGGCTTTGGCGCCCGCGCGCTGCATGGCTTGTTCGAGGGTGTCGCACGTCAGCACGCCGAAGATCACGGGGATGTCGGATGCCGCCGCGACACTAGCAATGCCCGACGTGGCCGCGCCGGCGACGTGGTCGTAGTGGTCGGTGTCGCCGCGGATCACGCAGCCTAGGCAAACCACTCCGGCGTACTTGCCCGACGCAGCCAGTTTGCGCGCCACGCCGGGAATCTCGAATGCCCCCGGCACGCGCACCACGTCCACCCGCTCCGGGCTGACGCCGTGGCGGTGGAGGGCGTCGAGGGCTCCGGCGGCGAGGAGATCGACCACGAGGCCGTTGAAGCGTGCGGCGATCAGCGCGAAGCGGCCGGCGGGCGGGGCGGCGAGGTGGCCTTCGATGGTGGTGGGCATGCGGTGTATGCTAGCGGAGTGGGGGCGGCGCGGACAGGCGACAGTTCGCCTGGCTACGCTGGTGCCGCCTCAGTCGCGCGCCCGCGCAGGTATTCCCGCAGCGCGGCGTTCACCGCGTCCTCGTCGGCGAATTCGGCTGCCACGTCCTCGGCTAGCCGCACCACCCGCAGTCGCTCGGCGTAGCGCGCGGCATACTTGCCGCGTACTACACCTTTAATCGCGCGGAAATCGTACTCGGGCCGTAGTTCGTCGGCGCCGTCAGGAGAAGTTGCCATCCTCGTAGTCCTTCCGTTCGGTTCTGCCCGCCAGCCGGGCGCTGATGATCCGTATTTTTATCGTACCGGTCGGTGTGTGACACTACCACAATCCGGCCCGACGCCGACACGCCCATGCTAATGTACCGGTCTTCGTCGTCGGAGTGGTCGGGGTCGTAGCCGGTCGCGGAAAGCGTGTCGGCGAACACCGTCATCGCTTCGGCGAAACTCACGCCGTGCTTGCGCTCGTTCGCCTCGGCCTTGGCATCGTCCCACTCAAAATCCATCACCGCCCCCCGCCCGCGCTCGCCAAAAACAGCGCGTTCGTCTTGTGCTTGCCGAGCTGCTTCAACAGATGCTCCATCGCCTCGACGGGGTGCTGGTCCGAAATGACTTTGTGCAGCAGATGCACCATCCGCAACTCGTCGTCGCCGCGTAGCAATTCCTCCTTGCGCGTGCCGCTGCGGTTCATATCAATCGCGGGGTAGACGCGGCGCTCGACTAAGCGGCGGTCCAAGTGCACTTCCATGTTGCCGGTGCCCTTGAACTCCTCGAAGATCACGTCGTCCATCTTCGAGCCGGTATCGACTAATGCCGTCGCAATGATGGTGAGGCTCCCGCCCTCGACCACGTTGCGCGCGGCGCCGAAGAAGCGCTTCGGCTTGTAGAGTGCCGTGGCGTCCAAGCCGCCGGAGAGGATTTTGCCAGAGGTCGGCACCTCGGCGTTGTACGCCCTCGCCAGGCGTGTAATGCTATCTAATAAAATGACCACGTCGGTGCCGTACTCCACCAAACGCTTAGCCTTCTCGATCACCATCTCGGCGACCTGCACGTGCCTCGCGGTCGGCTCGTCGAAGGTGCTCGACACCACCTCGACGCGCGGGCCGCGCACGCCGCGCACCATGTCGGTGACTTCCTCGGGCCGCTCGTCAATCAATAAAACAATGACGTGGCACTCGGGGTGGTTGTTCACAATGCCGTTGGCGAGCTTCTGCAGTAATACTGTTTTGCCGGTGCGCGGCGGGGCCACGATGAGTCCGCGCTGCCCCTTACCGATGGGCGTAATTAAATCAATGACGCGCAAACTCGGGTCGGCCGAGTCGCCCTCGACGCGCAGCCGCTCGCAGGGGTGCCGGGGCGTCAGGTCGCCGAACACGGGCTTGGAGGTGAGCAAGTCCGGGTCGGCGTAGTTGATCGCCTCGACGCGTAGCAGTGCGAAGTAGCGCTCGTTCTCCTTGGGCGGTCGCACCTGCCCCGCGACCACCGACCCGGTGCGCAGGCCGAAGCGGCGGATTTGACTCGGCGAGATGTAGATATCGTCGGGGCACGGCAAATAGTTATAATCATGGCTGCGCAGGAACCCGAAGCCGTCGGGCAATACTTCGAGTGTGCCCTCGCCGAGCATCAACCCGTTTTGCTTGACGCGCTCCTTGAGGATGCGGAAAATCAAGTCCTGCTTCTTGAGGCCCGCCCACTCGTCGCGCGGGATTTTGTCGATCACCGCCGACGCCTGCAGTTGCGTCAGCGTCATCTGCTGCAACTGCGTGATGAACGTGCTGCCGCGCTTGATCTCCTCGTAGCGGCTGTTCGTCTCGGCGTCGAAGCCGCGCTCGTCAGGGGCGACCACCGCGCCGGCGGGCCCAGGCACCGGGGCCGTCGGGATGCTCACCACCTTGCGTGGCGGTTCGGGCAGTTCGGAGAGCGCCGGGCGCACGGTCGGCTCGGCGGGCGGCGGCAGGTCCGGCACGGGCGCGGGGGGCGAGTCGGGCGCGAACGGCGGCGGACCCGGCGGGACACTTGGGGCGCCCGGCGGGGTGGGGGCGTCGGGCGCGGGCGGCACCGTCACCGGCGGCAGCCCCGGCTCGTCGGGCGCGTCGGCGCCTTCGAGCGACTCCGGCCCGTGGTGGTACGGGCGCGGCCGGCGCGGGTCGGGCGCGGCGAGCGTCCCGAGGCCGGGGGCGTCGGTCGGGTGGTGGTCGGGCATGGCGGCGTCCTTGACGGGCATCGGTCCCGAGCGCGCGGGCG
>CAXTPM010000154.1:0-3350 GCA_964245865.1 uncultured Fimbriiglobus sp.
GCGGCAGTTCTCCGGTCGATCGCGCAACCCCCGCCGGCGCCGTCCGCCCGCGGGTGGCGAGTTCCCCCGTCCGGGCCGTATCGTCGGGTGCGCGTGTCGCTAGGAACCGTATCGGCGGCGCCGGTCGCGCCACTTCATCCGATCCCGACGGCGGCGCGCGAAGCTGTCAAGTCGAAGTGCGCGCTTCGGCTGAAGTCGCCGCGCCGGGCCTCGGCACCAGCCCCGTCGCCACCCCGCCCGACACCTCCGCGACGCCGGGAGGCAGCCGCAACAGCGATTCGGCGCGCCAGCCGACAACCGCCGCCGGCACTAGCCCGGTGGTCGAGAGGTTGGCCACACGCCCCAGGCGCTCCCACCCCGTCGGCCCGTACCCCTCCCCCTCCAGCAGCGTGAGCAGCAGGATTTTGACGGTGATCCCGTGCGCCACCACCAGCACGCGCCCGCCGGGGTTGGCGTCGCACACGCGGCCGAACGCCGCTAAGGCGCGGTCGCGCGCTTCGGCGTAGCTCTCCGCGCCCGGCGTCGTGAAGTCGGTCTCGCCCGCGCTCCAGCGCCTGACCGTCTCGGCCCACGGCCCCTCGGTGGCGCTCAAACTCTGCCCGCTCATCGGCCCGATCGCGCGCTCGTGTAGTCCCGACTCGACCTGGGCGACGAGACTTAGCCGCGCGGCGGTCGGCGCGGCGGTGAGGCGCGCCCGCAGCATCCCCGACGACCACACCGCCGTCAGCCCCAGCGTGGCGAAATATTCGGCCGCGGCGTCGGCCTGAGCGGCGCCCCGCGGTGACAGGCAGACATCGGACTCGGCCCCGTGGAAGACCGTCGGGTCGGCGGACTCGGCGTGGCGCGTCAGATAAACGACGGCGGGCATTGTCGGCATCGGATACCAAGTCCTGGTCAGGAAGCGAAACCCCGCCCCGTGGCCGCGCGCACCGCGTCCCACAAGGTGCCGACCTGCCCGCGCCCGGCGATCTGCACCGCGCCGCACAGCGGGCAGACGACCGCCAAGGGCTTCAGGAGCGCCGCGACCTGCGGCCGCGCGGGCCGGGCCGCGAGTGCCTCGGAGGCGGGCCGGACGACCTCGGGGTAGTAGCGCAAGGTGTCGCGCACGGCCCCGACTTCCGCCGGCGAGAGGTCACGCAACAGCCCGAAGCGGCGGGCGCCGACACGCAGCACCGGCCCGGCGGGGGTGCCGGACGCGGCGACCTCGGCGGCGGAGTCGGGGAAGCGCTCCGCCCCGAGCGCGAAGCCGTTCGACGTGACCGCCGCCTCGTGCCCCAGCAGCTTCGAGAGCCTCGGCAAGTCGAGGAGCAGGTCCGGTGCCTCAGCCAGTCGCCGCGCGGCATCCTCGGGCCGGGAGGCGGCGAGGTCGGCGGCGCCCACCGCGCCCGCCGGCAGACTCAGGGAGTCGAGCGCCGCCAGGGCCGCGCGGGTTTCGCCGGCCGCGTCGGGCCAGAGGCGCGCGAGTTCCGGCGCGAACCGCCCGACGAGCAGGGCGTCGGCCGGGGTCCAGCCCTGCGCGGCAAACTCGGCCCACGCCAGGACCGCCAGCCGCCGCCGGTCCCCAGGGGCCATCGGCCAGTCGCGGTTGACCAGCGTCGCCATCATTTCGACTTCCGCGAGCGGCACTTCCAGCCGCGCGGCCGGAGCGAACAGCGCAGCGATCGCCGCCACCGGCTCGTGCCCCTGCCGCGCCCGGTCGCGCGCCGCCAGCACCGCCAGCGCCGCGCCCAACTCCGGCGGCAATCCCTCGGCGCCGCCCGGCGCGGCGAACTCGCGCAGGACCGCCGCGCGCGGCGAGACCGATCGGTCGGATAAACTCAGGCGCGCGAGGCGCGTGGCGTAGCGCGCCATCCCCGCGCCCGGCCGGTCGAGGCGCACGAGTTCCCACGCGGCGCTCATCGCCTCGGCGTCGGGCGCCGGCCAGCCGGTCTCGCGGCTCACCGCCACCGCGTACACCACGCCGGCGAGCAGGAGTGCCACCGCCGCGCCCGGCAGCGCCCACCCGGCGGGGGCGAACAGCGCCAGGCCGAACGCCGCCCCGGCCACCGGGAGTGCGAGCGCGGTCGCCACCATCTGCGCCGAGTAGCGCTCGCGCCGGGAGCGCTCCGCCTCGCGCCGCGGCCGCTCGATTAAGACCGCGCGCCCCGTGGTGCCGTCGCTCACCGTCACGGCGTAGCCCTCCGCGCCCACGTGCCCAGGGCTGCGGTTCGCCGGCGGCGGCAACTCCGGCAGAGTGTCGGGCACCCGCGCCAGGCAGATCGGGCATAGGCCGCAGTGCTCGGCCTCGGCCAGCCGCGCCAGGTGCGACAGCGCCTCGGGGTCGGCGTGCCCGCGCGCGACGAGCGACTGCACCACCTGCTCGGGCCAGGTGCCGGGAAACAGGGCCGATGTCTCCTGGAACGCCGCGCGCACCGCCGGCCCGTCCCCGTCGGCGGCGCGGGCCAGCACGGGTTCGAGCAGTTCGGCCGGCTCGCGGAACACGCCGCCCCGGAACTCGACCTTGTGCCGCACCCACAGGTGGGCCAAGAGTGTGGCGCGGCCGAGCTGCATGTCGCACTTCGGGCAGCGCGCGCTCAGGGTCGCGTCGAGCGAGTCTACCGCGCGGTCGAGCGTCGCGCAGCCCTCACAGTACCGCTGCAACTGGTGGAGCCGATCGACCCGGCCGAAGCGCCCCTCCCCGGCGGTCAGGCGCCGCGTGACCGGCACCACCTCGGCCGGGTCGTCGGGCAGCGCGTCGAGCCAGCGCCCGGCGACCGCGAGGCGCAGGCTCAGCGGCAGCCCCTCGTCCGAGACGAGCCGCCCGGCGACGGGGAACAGCGACTCGTCGAGCGGCCCCGCCCCGGCGGCGACGACCGCCGCGGCGAGGCGCGGCCCCTTCGGCGCGGCGCGCAGCAGTTGCAGCAGTAGCCAGCGCATCGACTTCGCCGGCAGGCCGGCCGCGGCGGCGGCACGCACCGCCGCGGCTTCGGGCACGCGCCCCTCGGCGGCGAGGAGTTTCGCCAGAAGCTGCTCGGAGCGGCTCACGGGGCACCGTCGGATAAGACCCGCTCGATGGCGGTGATCGCCACGGGGCACGCCGTCGGCGAGTCGGCCGCGAGCCGGGCGCGCCGGCCGAGGCAGGTTGTGAGGATGGCGGCGTCGCGCGGCCCCGGCCTGGGCTTCCGCAGGCGCGCGAGGTCTAGAAGAGTTAAGTTCGAGGGCGACGGCAGCACGCCATCGACGGGGTCGGCGCCGCGGGCGAACAGCCGCTCGCCCCGCAATGGCTGCAAGGTGAACTCGCCGAGTTCGGGGTCGAAGTAGTCGCCAATGGCGCGGTCGCAGAGTTTCCGCGCCGTGTCGAGCCAGGGGCC
>CAXTPM010000154.1:3360-9907 GCA_964245865.1 uncultured Fimbriiglobus sp.
CAGCCCGTGGGCCACGCCGGCGAAGTCGTCCAGGAACGCCGGGCCGCGCGCAACGGGGGCGGCTCCCTGAGCATCGACGGTGCGCCCGAGTCCGTCGCCGAGTGCGACGAGTTTCGCGGCGAGTTCCCGCGCGGCGTCGAGGTCGGCCGGGTCGCCGGTGGCCCGCGCCGCACTTGCTAACCCGGCCAGCATCAGCCCGTTCCAGGCGACGACAATCTTGTCGTCCCGCCTCGGCCGCGGCCGGGCGTCGCGCGCCGCCAGTAGCTTCGACTTCGCGGCGGCGAGGTCGGGTGCGGCGAGGTCGGCGACCGCGCTCAGGCGCACGGTGTACGCCTTGCCGTCGAAGTTGGTCGCCCCGGCGAGGCCCAGCCGCGCCCGCAGCGCCTGGCTAGCGGCGTCGGAGCCGATCAGGGTGTCGAGTTCGGCCGAAGTCCAGGTGTAGAACGCCCCCTCTTCGGCATGGGCGGCGTGGCCACTGGGCGTCCCCGGCGGCGCGCTGTCCGCGTCGATGCTGGCGGCGTAGAAGCCCGACGGCAGTTTCAACTCGCGCCGGCAGAAGTCGAGCGTGGAGCACACCACCAGCCGGTCGGATTGCGACCCAGCGAGTCGCGCCGCGTCGGCGTAGAGTTCGAGCAGTTGACCCTGGTCGTAAAGCATCTTCTCGAAGTGCGGCACCGCCCAGGTGCGCTCGGTCGAGTAGCGGTGGAACCCGCCGGCCAGTTGGTCGCGGATACCGCCGAGCGCCATCTTGTCGAGTCGCACCGGCGGCATCAATTTAGCATGCCGCGGCTCCTGGGCCTGGCGGAGCAGGAACAGCAGCGACGGCGCGCGGGGGAACTTCGGCCCGGCGTACCGGGCGAACTTCAGCCCGAAGCCGCCGAACTCGGGGTCGAGGTCGAACGACCCGGCGCACTCGTCCACCAAGGCGCGCGTAAGCGGCGCGGGGTCGAGCTTAGCGCGGCCGAGTTCGGCGCGCGTGCGCCCGGCGAGTTGCTCTGCCTGCGCGGCGATGTCGGCCGGGCGGGTGCGGTAGGCCTCCTCAACGCGCCTCAGCACCGTCTCGAAGCCCAGCACCGTGCCGCCCTTGCCGTCGGGCCGGTCGCGCGGGGGCCAGTAGGTGCCGCCGACGATGGGCGTGCCATCGGGCATCAGGAACAGCGACATCGGCCAGCCGCTGCGCCCGGTGCTGGCGACCAGCGCGGCCATGTAGACCTCATCGACATCGGGCCGCTCCTCGCGGTCCACTTTGACGCAGACGAAGTGCCGGTTCAGCAGGCGCGCGATCCCCCGGTCGGCGAACGACTCGCGCTCCATCACGTGGCACCAGTGGCACGACGAGTACCCGACCGAGAGGAGCACCGGCACGCCGCGCTTCCTCGCCTCGGCGAAGGCGCTCGGCCCCCACGGCATCCAGCGGACGGGGTTGCGGGCGTGCGCGAGCAGGTAGGCGCTCGACTCGCCGGCGAGGGCGTTGGGCGGACTCGGGGCGGCGAGGGCGAGGGCGGCGGCGAGGAGGAACACGTCGGGAGCCTACCGCACCAAGGTTTCGGGGGTCTCGTACCAGTCCGCCAGCCCCGCCCCTTCGGCGACATCCCCGGCGAACGTCACGCTCATCGCCGCGCCCTTGGCGAAGTCGAGGCTCCCCTGCTCGGCGCCGGTCAGGTACTCGGCCAACTCCGCGACGCCCGGCATGTGCCCCACCACTAGGGCACAGCTCGGGTTCTCGGCGACGAGGAACGCGGCGACGGCCAGGGCGTCGAAGCGCTCGCCGGCCAGCATCGGCGTCGACTCGACCTCGCCGCCGGGGGCGACGCTCGCCAGGAGGAGTCCGGCGGTCTGCATCGTGCGCACCGCCGGGGAAGCGAACACGCGGTCGCACGCCACGCTGCCACGCGCAAGGAACTGCGCGAGCAGTTCAGCCTGGCGGCGCCCCAAGTCGGTCAGGGGCCGGGCGGCGTCGGGCTGCCCCGGAGGCGCCTCGGCGGCGTCGGCGTGTCGGACGAGGATCAGGCGCACCGTCGGCTCCGCACTCGGGTGAAGGTTGCACGAGTTCGCCCCAGTTCGCGCGGGGCGGGCTACCGCAAACCGGGGGTGGCCCCTACACTAGCAATGTACCGAGCGTATTTCCACGGACTCAGCCGATTCATGAAGCGTAACGATATCCGCAACGTCGCCGTCATCGCCCACGTGGACCACGGCAAGACGACCCTGGTGGACCAGATGCTCCGGTTCTCCGGGCAGTTCCGCAGCGATGAACTCGACAAGCTCGTCGGGGGCCAGCACGGGCTGATCATGGACTCCAACGTCCAGGAGCAGAAGCGCGGCATCACGATTCTCGCCAAGAACTGCGGCATCCGCATCGGCGACGTGAAGGTCAACCTGATCGACACCCCAGGGCACGCCGACTTCGGCGGCGAGGTCGAGCGCATCCTCAAGATGGCCGACGGCGCGTTCGTACTGGTGGACGCCGCCGAGGGGCCGCTGCCGCAAACTCGTTTCGTGCTGCGCAAGGCCTTCGCGTGCGGTCTGAAGCCGATCGTGATTATCAACAAGATCGACCGGCCCGACGCGCGCATCGACGAGATTCACTCGCTGATGTTCGACCTGTTCATCGAGTTGGGCGCCGACGACGAGACCGCGAACTTTCCTGTGATTTATGCGTCGGGCCGCGCGGGCGTGGCGACGACCGACATGAGCGTCGAGGCCAAAGACCTTAAGCCGATCTTCGACGCGATTCTGGAGAAGGTGCCGCCGCCCGAGGCCGACCCCGACGCGCCCTTACAAGCTCAGGTGATGGCGCTGTCGTACTCCGAGTTCGTCGGCAAGATTGCAGTATGTCGGGTCTTCGCCGGCAAGGTGCGTAAGAACCAGCGCGTGACGGTGGTGAAGCAAAAAGACGGCACCACGTTCCCCGACACGGTGGTGCAGGTACTCGAGTTCGACCGCCTGGCGAAAAAGGAAGTCGAGGAGATCCGGGCCGGTGACGTGTGCGCCATCGTCGGCATCGACGACGCGAACATTGGTGACACGATCTGCGAGTTCGACGTGCCGAACGCGATGCCGCCCGTGAGCATCGACGAGCCGACCTTGGACATGCTGTTCAAAGTCAACGACTCGCCGTTCGCCGGGCAGGAGGGCAAGCCGCTCACCAGCCGCGAGTTGCGCGACCGGCTCGAACAGGAGTTGCAGCACAACGTGGCGCTGCGCGTCAAGCCCGGCGAGCGCGAGAGCGAGTTCAACGTCAGCGGGCGGGGACTTCTGCACCTCGGCGTGCTGCTGGAGACGATGCGCCAGGAAGGCTCGGAGGTGGCGGTCGGCAAGCCGCGCGTCATCACCAAAGAAGTCGATGGCAAGACGCAGGAGCCGTATGAGTACCTCGTGGTCGAGGCGCCGACCGAGCACTCCGGCAGTGTCATGCGCCTGGTACTCGAGCGCCAGGGCGAGTGCGTGAAGATGGAGGGCGGCAACACGAACCTCACGCACATGGAGTTCCACATCCCCGCCCGCGGCCTCATCGGCCTGCGCACCAAAATGCTGACCGCCACGCAGGGCACGGCGATCATGCACCACAACTTCCTGGAGTACCGCCCGATGAAGGGCGAGCTCGAGGGGCGCGCCAACGGCGTCCTGATCTCGATCGAGACCAACAAGGCGACGGCGTACAGCATCGAGAACTTGCAGGACCGGGGGTCGTTCTTCGTCGCCCCGATGCAGATGGTCTACGAGGGGCAAATCGTCGGCGAGAACAACCGCGACAAAGACCTGACCGTCAACGTCACCAAGCCCAAGGCGCTCACCAACATGCGGAGCGCGGGCGCCGACAAGACCGTGCCGCTGCGCCCGCCGACGCAGTTCTCGATGGAGATGGCGCTCGAGTACATCGAGGACGACGAGTTGGTCGAGATCACGCCGCAGAGCATTCGGATGCGCAAGCTGTACCTGAAAGAGAACGAGCGCAAGAAGCACGGCCGCTAGTGCGCCGCGCGCTGCACGGACTCGCCGCGCTACTCACGCTGGGCGGGTGCCAGTCGCGCGTCGAACTGCCCCGCCCCGCCGACGCGCCCGCCGCCGAAGTCCCGCGCTGCGGCGCGGCGTTTGACCCGGCCAACGTTGGCGCCGTCTCGGGCCGGGTCGTCTGGCGCGGCCCGCGCCCCGTGGTGCCACCGCTCTCCGGCGCGGTCGCGTCGGGCGAGGAGTTCCGCCCCCGCGCGGCCGAGCCGAACCCGTTCGCGCCCCGCGTCGCCGCCGGCTCCGGCGGGCTGGGGCAGGTGCTGGTGTGGCTCGAGGGGATCGACCGCGCTCGCTGTCCGCCGCTGGAAGTCGGCCCGGCGCGCGAGCTAATCTTGGGCGACTACCGCTTCGCCGACGCGGCGGTGGCTGTGCCGGTCGGTACGACGCTACGCTTCAGCTCGCGCGACCCGGAGATGCACGTCGTGACGGCGCGCGGCGCGGCGTTCTTCGCGCTCGCCCTGCCCCGCCCCGGCGACTCGGCCGAGCGGAAGTTGGCCGCGCCGGGGGTGGTCGAACTGGCGTCGGGCGCCGGTTACAACTGGGTGGGGTGCGACGTGCTAGTCAGCCCGACGCCGTTCTCTGCCGCCACGGGCGTTGACGGCGCGTTCCGCTTCGAGCGCGTGCCGGTCGGGTCGGCCGAACTCGTGGTGCGCGTGCGCGACTGGCGCGTCGCGCGGAGCGAGCGCGACCCGGCGACGGGGCTAGTCGTGCGCAATGTCTACCGCCCGGCGGTGGTGAAAAGGTTTCCCGTCGCGGTGACGGCGGCGGGCGCGTCGCAAGTGATCGAAGTCGGCCCCGCCGACTTCGCGCCGTAACCGAGGGAGTCCGCCGCCGATGCACATTTACCCCGCCATCGACTTGTTGGGCGACCGCTGCGTGCGCCTGGTGCAAGGCGACTACGCGCGCTCGACGGTCTTCTCCGACTCGCCCGGCGACACCGCCGCCGGGTTCGTGGCCCAGGGTGCCACGAGGTTGCACGCGGTTGATCTCGACGGCGCCAAGCTCGGCCGTCCGACCAACGTTGAGGCAATCCGGGCAATCGTCGCGGCGGCCGGCGGCGTGCCGGTGCAACTCGGCGGCGGCATCCGCACGCCGGACGACCTGGCGACCGTGTTCGGCCTCGGCGTGCGCTGGGCGGTGCTCGGCACGCGGGCGCTCGAAGACCCCGCGTTCCTGGTCCGAATGGCGACCGAGTTCCCCGGCCGCATTGTGCTGGGCCTCGACGCCCGGAACGGCTACGTCGCCACCGACGGCTGGCTGGTGACTAGCTCCACGCTCGCCACCGAACTCGTGGCGGTGGTGGAATCGGCCCCGCTCGCGGCGGTGGTCTACACCGACATCGCCCGCGACGGCCTCATGGCCGGGCCGAACCTGCCGGCCCTGAAGGCGATGATGGCCGCGACGCGGCACCCCGTGGTCGCCTCGGGCGGCATCTCGGACTTGTCGCAAGCGGCCGAGGTCGCCGCGACGGGCTGTTACGGCGCCATCGTCGGCCGGGCGCTCTACGAGGGGGCCGTGACACTGCCCGAACTGTTGGGGCTTGCCACGGCGCGGGATGTCTGAGAAGCTAGACGCACCGGACAACGTGACCGCGCGGCGGAGGGGACTATGAAAGCGCTCGAAAGCTTCTTCGTCAACGAGTGGTACTTCTCGGCGCCGATGACGCTGCTCGCGTTCGTCGCCTTCTCGCTCGTCGCGTGGCGACTGCTCTTGAACAAGTCGCAGCGCACCAAACTGGACGAGTTGTGGCCCGACTTGCAGGCCAACCTCGAACAAAAGGGGGTACGCGGCGCCGTCGCGCTGTGCAAGAACGAACCCGGCCTGATCCCGAGCCGCCTGTTCGTCGCCGGCCTCGAAGCCGCCGAGCAGGGGCCGACGGCGATGCGGCGCAGCATGATGAGTGCCCTCGAACTCGACATCGCCCCGCAGTTGAACTTCCTTCTTGCCCCCATCCTGGCCATCGCCAAGATCGCCACCATGGTCGGGCTGCTCGGCACCGTCATCTCGATGATCAACACGTTCAACGCCATTTCCGAAGCCAGCGCCGGCGACCCGAAGGGGGTGACGAGCCAGGCGGGGGCGATCGGGCTGGCCCTGTTCGCCACGGCGATGGGGCTGATGACGGCCATCCCCTTGGTGTTCTGCCACGTGCTGTTCAAGGACTGGGTGCACACCCAGGAGCTGCGCATGAAGGCGGCGGCGCAGAAGCTCATCGTGCTAGTCCAGAACGCGCGGCGGGGCGCCGGGGTGGGGGTGTGACGCCGTGGTGATCGTCCCCGACGACCTTTCGAGTCCCGCCGTCCACGCGCTGCTGGCGGAGCACTTGCAGAACATGCACACCATCTCACCGCGCGAGAGTGTGCATGCGCTCGACCTCGACGGCCTCCGTGCCCCCGACATCACGTTCTGGGCGGCGTGGGACGGCGCCGCGCTGCTGGGCGTTGGGGCACTTAAGGAACTCGACCCGACGCACGGCGAGGTGAAGTCGATGCGCACGGCCGGGGCGAGTCGGCGGCGGGGCGTCGGTCGGGCACTA
>CAXTPM010000155.1:0-9882 GCA_964245865.1 uncultured Fimbriiglobus sp.
GACGGGGCCGCGGCCGTTCTCGCTGCAGACGACGGTGACGGTGAACTACCGGTTCTAAGACTATCCGCGCCGTCCGCGCCTTCCAAGCGGGGGGCACACCTCCCGCTCGGCAATCCGAAAGCCCGCCGCTACCGCCCCGGCAGCCCGCCGCCGACGTACACGCTCCCCGTGAACGAGTCCTCGAACGCGCGGCGGTCGTCGCCCACCGCCTCTAGCCCGAAGGGGGTCAGCCGGTAGGTCCGCACCCGCGACCCGCCGGACTCGCCCGCCGCGGCGTACACCAGGGGTGTGCCGTCGGGCGCCACCGAGGTCGAGACGCGCGCGCCGCCCTCGAAGCCCGGCTCGAACACACTCGCCTGGGCGGTCTGGTTCCCCGCCGCGTCGAACACGCGCAGCTCGGGCGCGGCGGTGAGGTCGGCGTTCACGACCGCGCGGTTGGCCAGCGAGCCGTTGAAGTCCGGCAGGCCGGGGAACAGCAGCCCGGCGATGGTGCCGGCCGGGTCGGGCGTGCCGTCGGGAGTCACGACGACGCGCCCGCCGGGGGCGACCGCGACGAAGATTCCGCCGCGGAACGCCGGGTCGAAGGCGAAGAAGTTGGCCACGCCGGTTCGAGTTCCCCCGGCGAGCGAGAACGCCTGCACGCGCGGCCCGCCGCTGATCCCCGCCCCGGTGACGATGTCCGCCACTCCGTCGCCGTTGACATCACCCACCGCGACGCGCACCCCGCCGCGGAATCCGGGGTCGTAAGTGAAGAAGTCCCCCTCGTCCCCCGCCAGTGGGGCGAACCCGCCGGCCCCGTCGAAGACGCGCACGCGCGCCCCGCCGCCCGACGACGTGCCGGTCACGATGTCCGCCACGCCGTCGCCGGTCACGTCGCCCACCGCCACGAACACGCCGCCGGTGAACGTGCTTTCGTAGGCGAAGAACGACGCGATGAGGGCGCCGGTCTGGCCGTCGAACACCTTGACGTGCGGCCCGCCGCCGAGGCCGGGGGCGGTGACGACATCATCGACCCCGTCGCCGTTTACGTCGCCGGTAGCTACGCGCACCCCGCCGCCGAACCCCTGGTCGTAGGCGTAGAAGTCGAGGCGCGGCGTGCCGTCGGCCGCGAACGTGCGCACGCGCGGCCCGCCGCCGAGCAGGGCGCCGGCCCCGAGCGCGACCCGGCGCGCGTCCGCCCGCGGCGCCGCCGTGCGCACGGTGAGGGTGATCGTGGCGGCGTTCGTGGTGGCCTGCGTCGCGGGATCGACCCCCGTGGCGGTGACGGCGTAGGCGCCGTCGGGCAGCGGGAACGGGAAGGTCACGCGGTAGACCCCCCCGGCGGCGAGGGCGAATACCGGCGGCAGCGGGCCGGCGGGGCCGACGACGGCCAGCGCGACGGCGACGCCGTTCGGGCTGTTCACCGTGCCGGAGAGCGTCAAAATGTTGGAGTCCGCGGGGGTCTCGTTCGCCAGCGTGAGCGCGAGCTGCGGCAGGGGGGGGCGGGCGCCGACGGTGACCGAGACCGTGGCCGGGGCGCTAACGGCCAGCCCGTCGGTGACGACGTAGGTGAACGTGGCGACCCCCACGAACCCCGGCTCTGGGGTGAAGGTGAACGAGCCGTCGGGGTTCACGACCACGCTCCCCTGCGAGGCCGGCGGCGCGGCGGCGAGGGCGGCGGCGAGTTGCCGCCCGGCGTTGGGTGTGCTGTCGTTCACGAGCAGGCCGACCGCCGGCACGGTCAGGGGCGTGCCGAACGCCGTGGCGTAGCTGTCGGGCGCGGCGACCGGTGTGCCGGGGCCGACGGTGATGGAGACCGCGGCCGGGGCACTGGCGGCGAGTCCGTCGGAGACGGTGTAGCTGAAGGTGGCGACCCCCGAGAAGCCGGGCGCCGGCGTGAACACGAACGAGCCGTCGGGGTTCAGCGCCACGGTCCCCTGCGCCGCGGCCGGCGCGGTTGCGATGGTCGCGGTCAACTGCTGGCCGGCGTTGGGCGTGCTATCGTTCACCAGCACACCGGCGACCGGGACCGATAGCGGTGTGCCGAAGGGGGTCGCGTAGCCGTCGGGCGTGGCGACCGGGGTGCCCGGCACCACCGTGATCGTGACGGTCGCGGTGGCGCTGGTGGCCAGACCGTCGGCGGCAGCGTAGGTAAACGTCGCGGCGCCCGAGAAGCCCGCCGCGGGGGTGAAGGTGAACGAGCCGTCGGGGTTCAGGGTGAGGGTGCCCTGCGCCGGGGCGGGGCCGGTCACCAGCGCGGCGGTGAGGGTCTGGCCGGCGTTGGGAGTCGAGTCGTTCACCAACACGCCGGCGGGCGGCACATTGAGCGGGGTGCCGAACGGCGTGGAGTACGAGTCGTTGAGGGCGACCGGGGTGCCCGCCCCGACGGTGATCGTGACCGTCGCCACGTTCCCCGGCGCGGCGTTGACGGCCCGGTAGGTAAATGTGGTCACCCCCGAGAAGCCCGCCGCGGGGGTGAAGGTGAACGAGCCGTCGGGGTTGAGGACCAAGCTGCCCTGCGCCGGGGCGGGGCCGGACACCAGCGCGGCGGTGAGGGCCGGGAAGGCGGGGTCGGGGTTGGAGTCGTTGGGCAGCACACCGGGGGCGCTGACCGTCAGCGGTGTGCCGAACGGGGTCGAGTACGTGTCGGTGACGGAGACGGGGCGCTGGACCTGGAAGGCGCCGGCGTCGATGGGGCCGGCGGCGGGTCGCCCGAGTTGGCGCTGGTCCTCGGGAGTGGGGAGTTGCGTGTCGGTGATCCCCGCCCCGAGCGCCGCGCTGTTGGCCAGGGGGGCGACGGTCTGGGTGAAGCCGCCGTTGGCCTGGAGCGGGCCGAGGAGCGGGTCGGGGACGACGAGCGCGTTGGCCCCGGCGACGAACGCCGCGCCGGCGGTGCTGCCGAACACGCTCCCTCCGACGCTGTCGAACGCGCCGGCGAGGTCCGGCCCCGCCGGGCCGGTGTTCAGGGCGACGACCACGTTCCGCAGCCCGAAGCCGCTCGGCAGGGTCGCCGCGCTGAACAAGCCGCCCCCCGAGACGGCCGCGGAGTTCCGCACGACCGTCGTACTCCGGAAGGCGATCGACTGCGCCGTCCCGCCGTCCGAGATGGCGAGGTACGCCCCGCCGCCGCTGCCCGAGGCGGTGTTGCCGCTAAGCGTGCTGTTGAAGACGAGGTAAGTATTCCCCGTCGTGTCGCCGAGGTACAGCCCCGCGCCGCTGGTGGCCGAGTTCGCGGTGAACGTCGAGCGGCTGACCGTGGCGTCGCCGGTGGCGTAGACGGCCCCGCCGCTTCCGGGCGCGCCCGCGACGCCGGCCTGGTTGCCGTCGAACGCGGCGTCGGCGATCGTCAGCGTACCGGACGCGCTGATCGCCCCGCCGAGAGCGGTTACGGGCGGGGACGCGAGGCCGGTCGCCTTGTTGGTGCTGAAGGTCGAGCGGCTGACCGTCAGCAGCCCCGACCCGCCGACCGCGCCGCCGGAGTTGGCCGCGGTGTTGCCGGTGAACGCCGAGAGGTCGATCGTGGTCGCGGCGCCCGCGTTGAAGATCGCCCCGCCGGAGGGAGCCGTGTTGTTGACGAAGCGCGAGTTGTTGACCGTTAGCGTGCCGAGGTTGTAGACGCCGCCCCCCTGCGACGTGGCCGAGTTGTTCTGCACCGTGACGTTGTCCAGCGTCATCAGGCCCGCGTTGTTAATCGCCCCGCCGTTGCCGCCGCTGCCGCCGCCGCCCGCGTTGTTCTGAAACGTTAGGTTCAGCAGGGCGACCGGGCTGGTGCTCTGGTTGCCGAGGATCGAAGTCCCAGGGCTGGTGGGGATGCCCGCGCCGTCGAGGGTAATGCCGCCGCCCGGCCCCGTGATCGTGAGCGGCCCGCCGCCGCCCGAGATGTCAAAGATGTCGAGTTCCGAGGTGACGTTGATCGTCTGGCCCCCGAGGGCCGGCGCGAAGCTGATCGTGTCCGACCCCGCCGCGAAGTTCGCCTGGCTGATGGCGTCCCGAAGCGAACCGAAGCCCGAGTCGCTCGCGGTCGTGACGACGAAGTTCGCCGGGACCGCGCGGCCCTCCAGCACTTCCACGGCGAGGCGGGCGCGGCCGGGCGGGGCGGTGCGTGCCGGGCGGGGCGGGGGCATCGGGACACCTGGCTCGGGGTTAGATCATGCAGCGGATCGCCGGTAAACTAGCCAGCAGCGGGGACTTAGGCAAGCGGAGGCCCGGCGAATGCGCCGAACAGCCCCGCCTCCCCGCCCACGCTAGAGTTGGAACGACCGAAGCCCGCGTGGGCCTACTTGCGAGTAGGCCCACGCGGGCTTCGGCGTTTAAGTCGGGAAACCACTTAGAACCTAAGTGGAGGTGAGGGGAATTGAACCCCTGACCTCTTGAATGCCATTCAAGCGCTCTCCCAGCTGAGCTACACCCCCAACGCTCTCAAAATAGCAGAGTGCGCCGGGGTGTCAAGGGTTCGCGGAGCAGACGCGGTTCGTGGCGCGTGGGCCGTGGCCCGTAAAAACGAATCACGAACCACGCGCCGCGAGCCACGTCGCCTACTTGGCCAGATCGACCGCAACCATCTCCTTGTCGTTGCGCACGTACATCGCCTTGTCGGCGAAGGCGGGGCCGCACCAGACGACCTTGCGGCCGAACGCGCGCCCGGTCGGCTCGATGACCTTGGTGCGCGCGAGTTCCTCGTACCCCGCCGGCGAGAGTTTGCCGAGCACGAGGTCGCCCTTCTCGGTGAAGAACCAGACGCGCCCGCCCTGGCGGACGAGGAACGCCGTGCCGGTCTGGAGTTTGTTGTCCGCGTCGATGGGCGCGGTCGTCTCGAAGAGGCGCTTGCCGCTGGGGATTTCGACGCCGTAGAGCTGGCCACCGCCGTCGAAGCCGTAGACCACGTTCCCCTCCGCGAACGGCTGCACGTTCACGGGGCTGACGAACTTTTTGGCGGCGTTCCTCGCCACCACCTCGACGCCCGGCTTGTCGGCGTTCAGTTTCAGCAGCAGGTTTTTGTTGTCGTACCCCCCGACGAACAGGTACTCGCCGACTACGATGGGTGTCATGATGATCGAACCATTGGTCGCGTCGTAGGGGGTGGTCCAGAGCCGCTCGCCGGTCTCGGGATTCAGGGCACGGATGGCGCTCGGCCCCGCGACGATCAACTGGCGCACCCCGGCCGCGGTGATGATGACCGGCGGGCTGTAGCCCTGCTCGGGCTGCGACTGCGACTTCCAGAGTTCCTTGCCCGTGGCCTTGTCGAGCGCCACGACGTGGCTCCCCTCCCCGCCGGCGAGGGTGATGAGCTTTTGGCCGTCGATCACCGGGTGCGCCGCGTAGCCCCAGAGCGCGGCCTTAGTGCCGTAGTCGGTGCGCAGGTCGCGCTTCCAGACGATCGCGCCGGTGTCGGCGTTGCACGCGAGCAGCACCCCCTCGGCGCCGAGGAAGTACACCAGTTCGCCGTCCACCGTGGGCGTGGCGCGCGGCCCGGCGGGGTAGCTGATGGTGTAGCGCACCGGGTAGCTGTGCTCCCAGAGGCGCTTGCCGGTCTTCTGGTCGAGGGCGAACACGGTCTCGGTGCCGTCGGCCTCCTTGCGGCCGAAGTTGCCTTCGCCGAGGTCGGTCGCGCTGGCGTACTCGCTGCAGTAAACTTTGCCGCGCGCCACGGCCGGGCCGGCGTAGCCGCCCTTCACGGGGACGCGCCACAGGATTTTCGGCCCGCCGGCGGGGAACGAGTCGGCGACGCCCTCCTCGCGCCAGGTGTTGTCGCGGTTCGGCCCCATCCACTGCGGCCAGTCGGCGGCACTCGCGGTGAGGGCGGTAGCGGCGGCGAGGCCGAAAAGCGCGAGTCGGAGCATGGCGTGTCGTCCGTGAGGGAGGTGGGGTCGTGGTGGCGATTGTACCAGATCGGGGTCGGGAGACTTACAGCAGAAGGGAGAGAAGGAAGCGAAGTGTGAAGAGTGAAACGAAACCCGCAGACGGGCCGCGCGGGTCTGCCGCCTTCCTTTCACACTTCACTCTTCACACTTCACACTTCGCTTCCTTCTCTCTTGACACCCCGCCCGCCCCCGGCTATTCCGCGCCGCCGCCCGGCCCGACTCATGCGTCACTATCCGCGTGGCCGATGACAGTCCCGACGCCCCTTAGCGACCCCCGACCGGTCCCGACCCATGCCTAGTTCCCCGCCCGCCGCCCGCACCCGCCCCGGCCGACTCGGCTGGGCCGCGCTGTTGGCGCTGGGGCTGGCCGGGGAGGCCCGCGCCCAGGCGCCGGGCGAGGGGTCGGGGGTGGTGCTGTCGAATACCATCGCGCTGCGCGAGCCGACGGGGAGCGCCGACGAGTTCGCCAAGGCGGGTCTGGCGATCCCCGCCGGGGCCGAGCCGGCCGACCTGACGTTCGCTAACCTCCTCGACGCCGGGTGGGACGTGCCGAACCTGCGCCGGCCCACTGAAGGCCGTGCCGTCCGGGCGCCCCTGTTCCGCACCGAGCCGGGGTTCCTCTGGAGCGAGTTGCGGCTCGACTACCGCCACGCCGCCAACGCGGTGTACGGGCGGGGCGACCGAGACGACCTCGCCGGGCAAGTCGTGTACGCCCCGGATCGCCGCTTCCAGGTGGGCCTGTTCCCGAACTACGCCTGGCAGGGGGATAGCCGTAGTGGCACCGGCAACCGCAACGGCGCGGTGTTCGACGTGGGCGCCCGGCTGCAACTGATCGACGCGCGCAACCAGGCGCTTAACGTGGCGCTGCGGGTGGAGACGCCCCGCACGAGTAGCACCGGGTCGTTCCCGGCCGACCTGAACAGCGGCGAGGACCGCACGCGCTTCCTGTTCACCGTCGCCGGGTTCCGCGACCTCGGCTACCGCGTCGGGGTGCAGGGCCACCTCGGCACCGAGGCGTTCGCCGGGCCGAGGCTCGACCCCGCCAAGCCCAACAACGTGGGCAACTACGCGCTGGCGCTGACGAAAACGTTGGGCGAGGAGGTGGCACTGCCCACCGAGATGACGCTGTTCGTCGAGTCGTTCGGGCGCACCAACCTGGACGGCCTGCGCTCGGGCCAGACCAACTTCTCGGTGCTGTTCGGAACGCGGCTCTTGGTGATCGAGGACACGTTCCTCTCGACCGGCTACGAGGTGCCGCTGGTGGGGCCGAGGCCGTTCGAGCAGACGGTGCACGTGATGGTGCGGCGGCAGTTCTAGCGCCCGCCGCCCAGCAGCGCCGGCGCGTGCCTCCCCAGCCGGGTGATCATCGCCGGGTCGTTGGCGGTCTTGGCCATCAGCACCGCCCCGTGGAGGTACGCGAGGAGGGCGTGCGCCCGCTCCAGCGGGGTGCCGGGGCCGGGCATGGCCGCGACCACCGGCGCGAGGGTCGCCGCCCAACTCGCCGCCACCGCTTCGAGGGCCGCGCGCGCCCGCTCGTCGGCGGCGGCGAGTTCGAGGGCCAAGTTGCCGTGCAGGCAGCCGTACATCACGCCCGACTCGGCCCGGTGGCAGTCGGCCATGCCGCGCGACGCCTCGAACACCCTAACCAACTTGCCCCGCGGCCCGCCCCGCCCGGCCGCGATCCCGGCGAACACCGCCCCGACCGACTCGCCGTAGAGGGCGAGCGCGGCCAGCGCGATGTCGAGCTTCGACGGGAAGAAGTGGTACAGCGTGCCCTTGTTCACGTCGGCCCGCTCGCAGATGTCCTGCACCCCGACCGCCGCGTAGCCGCGCGCGCAGAAGAGCGCGAGCGCCGCGCCGACGATCCGGGTCCGGCTGTCGGGTTCGTCGGCCACCGAAGGTTTCCTGTTTGACCGAGCGGTCAAGTTCGCTATACCTACCCGGCCCGCCTGACCGATCGGTCAAGGCGGGCGCCGCGCCCCACTCGGGCGCGGCCATGCCCATCCTACCCGCGGAGCTTCGCATGCGTTCGGTTTCTCGCCTCCTCCTGGCCACCTTCCTCGTCGGCGGCGCCCTCGGCTGCAGCGCGTCCAGTACCAGCACCACCACGGCGCCCAAAATGTCCGGCGACAAAATGAAGGGCGACAAAATGGGCGACGATAAGATGAAGGACGACAAAATGATGGGCGGCGACAAGATGAAGGACGACAAAATGATGGGCGGCTCGACGGGCAAGTAGTGCCGGCCCGCCGCGGCGCGGCCCCGCCGGCCCCGCCGCGGCCTCCCACCCAACACCCCCGCGAGTTCCCCGCCATGCCCGGCCCCGACCGCGCCCCCCGAGTGCCGCCCGGCGAAGTCACGCCGCCGGAGGTCTACTTCAACCGCCGCAACTTCTTCCGCGCCGGCGCCCTGGCCCTCACCGCCGGCGCCACGACCCTGGCGTACCGGCGCTTCAACCCCGCCGGCGGCGGCGAGATCGTTGCCGGGGAACTCGCCGGCGTCACCCCGGCGGTCGCCGGGCCGGAGGGCTTCCGCGCCGACCCCGCCGCCGACCCGATGACGCCCCTGGAGCGGGTGGGGAACTACAATAACTACTACGAGTTCACCACCGACAAGGAGGCCGTCGCCTCGGCCGCGGCGGGGTTCGTGGCCCGGCCGTGGACGGTCGAAGTCGGCGGGCTGTGCTCAAAACCCCGCACGTTCGACCTCGACGAAATCCTCGGCCTCGGGGCACTCGAGGAGCGAATCTACCGCATGCGGTGCGTCGAGGGGTGGTCGATGGTCATCCCCTGGGACGGCCTGCCGCTCTCGCGCCTTTTGGCAAAAGTCGAGCCGACCGGCGCGGCGAAGTACGTGGCGTTCGAGACGCTCCTGGACCCCGAGCGCCTACCGGGCCAAAAGGGGGGCGCCTTGCAGTGGCCCTACGTCGAGGGACTCCGGCTCGACGAGGCGATGCACCCGCTGACGATCCTCGCCGCCGGGCTGTACGGGCGCGAGTTGCCGGGGCAGAACGGCGCGCCGCTGCGGCTGGTGGTGCCGTGGAAGTACGGATTCAAGGGGATCAAGAGCATCGTGAGGATCACGCTGACCGCCGACGTGCCCCCCACGAGTTGGGCGCGCCAGGCGTCGCACGAGTACGGCTTC
The DNA here is from genome assembly GCA_964245865.1 of uncultured Fimbriiglobus sp. Lineage (GTDB taxonomy): Bacteria > Planctomycetota > Planctomycetia > Gemmatales > Gemmataceae > Fimbriiglobus. The sequence goes on from CAXTPM010000155.1 coordinate 8,985, forward strand.
TACGCCAACGTGAACCCGGACGTGGCGCACCCGCGCTGGAGCCAGGCGACCGAGCAGCGCCTGGGCGAATCCGGCCGGCGCCCGACCCTGCCGTTCAACGGCTACGCCGAGCAGGTGGCCCACCTGTACGCCGGCATGGACCTGGTGGCCAACTATTAAGGGCGACCTGGCGGCTTTGTTCCCTCCCCCCTTGAGGGGGAGGGCTAGGGTGGGGGGTGGCCCGCCCAGCAGGAGCGAGTCGCGCCCGTTTGCGAGCCTCTTGGCAATGGAGGGCCACCCCCCCACCCTAGCCCTCCCCCTCAAGGGGGGAGGGGACTGGAAGCGGCGGCGCCGTTGCAGTATGTACTCTGGGAGTCCGCGCGTGAAGGTCGATCCGTTCGCCAAAACTCTCGCCGCGCTCAACTGCGCCGTGCCCGCGCTGCTCTTGGGGTGGGACGCCTCCCTCGGGCACCTCGGCGCGAACCCCGTGAACTTCGCCATCCGCACCACGGGGATTCTGGCGCTCATTTTCCTCGTGGCGTCGCTGGCCGTCACCCCGCTGGCGCGCCTGACCGGCGCGAACTGGCTGGGGCAGTTCCGCCGCACGCTCGGCCTCGCGGCGTTCTTCCACGCCGCGCTGCACTTCGCCATCTACTTCGGCTGGGACCGCGCGGCCGTGGTCTCCGACACGCTCAGCGAAATCGCCTCGCGCGTCTACCTCATGGTCGGTTTCGCCGGGCTAGTGCTGATGGTGCCGCTCGCCGCGACGAGCACCAACGGCATGATTCGGCGACTCGGCCCGGCGCGCTGGAAGCTCCTGCACCGGCTCGCCTACGTCGCGGCGGTCGCGGGGTCGGCGCACTTTTTGTTGCTGGTGAAGTCCGACCTCACCCGCCCCGCCGCGTTCGCCGCCGCGCTC